>DASZFO010000203.1 GCA_035939775.1 Pirellulales bacterium
CGGGCAACGGCTATCACGACGTCCCCTGGGGCACGGGCGAAAGCAAAGCCGCCGCCATGCTGGCCATGCTCAAGCAAAAGGGCTTCAAAGGCCCGATCGCCATCGAATACGAATACACCTGGGACGTGCCGACACTGCAAAAGTGCGTTGACTTCTTCTACGATCAAGCGAATCAGTTGGCGAAATGAGTCGGCCTTACTGCCGCGCAGCCCCTTTGACCTTCATCTTGAAAGCATACAGTCCCTTGCTCGCCGTGATGAACAAGGTCTGCATCTCGGCGCCGCCGAAGCGGACACTGCCGGTCCGGGCCTCGGGCACGTCGATTTGGGAAAAAAGATGCGGGAAAAGAGGTGATAAGTCCAATTGTTATAATCAATCGCCAAGCAACACGGACGGCAAAGAATGGCAAGCATTAACTCGATCACGTTCGACCTTTCCGACTGCTCCCTGCGAGAGCAAAGCGAGGGCCACCGCGGATGGATGAATTCTCTCCAAGTGGCCCAGAAGCTCCAGTTCCAACCTGGACCGCCCGAATGGCCCTTCGACCTGACCAACCCGATTGGTGCAACTGACTTCTACCGGCGTCAGTGTATGCAGAACGGAGGGGCAGCGCTGTCAATCGAAGTTACCACAGTCACGGGAGCTGAGGCCTTGCTCGGACTTTTCAAGTACCGCGCTCCCATTCCGGGTAGTTTGGCAATGTATTACGTGGGGATTTTGTGGATACCGTTCCAAGAGTGTCGTTTTCAGATCAACGTGGAGGCAATGGAGGTTGGCACGACCGGGACCCGCGAGGCGGCTGTCATGCTCATCCTAGGCGACGCTTGGCCCAAGCCGCGACCGAACACGCTACAGGTGGTGACAAGCTCGAAGGACTTGATTGAGCAACTGGCCCGTACCCCGGTTCGGCGGTTACCTTCGGATGACGAGCAATATGATAAGTCATTTCCTGATCACCCGTTATCCAGGGTGCGGGCGCGGTTAGGCAGGGTGATGGCGACACTGAGGCTTGATTCGGGCGCGCTGTCACTAACGCCGTTTCACATTCCCGTCACGGATTTGTAATGTCTTGATCGCACGTCTTTGGTTGTCGAAGGAAATGGGCGGCCGAAGGAAATGGGGATAAGTCCGAATATGGACAATTGGAGGTACCACCTTTTTCCGTCCCAAAAGTGCGTTGACTTCTTCTACGAGCAGGCGAACTAGTTGGCAAAATAATGCGCCTTTACTGCCGGGCCGCGCCTTTGACCTTCATCTTGAAGGCATACAGTCCCTTGCTCGCCGTGATGAACAAGGTTTGCATGTCAGCGCCGCCGAAGCAGATGTTGCCGGTCCAATTCTCGGGCACGTCGATGTGCTCGATTTGTTTGCCCGACTTGTCGAACACGGTGACGCCCTTGCCGGTGAGATAGACGTTTCCCTGGTCGTCGAGCGTCATGCCGTCCGAGCCGAGTTCGCAGAATAGCCGCTTGTTTTGGAGCGAGCCGTCGGGCTGAATGTCGTAAGCGAAGGTCTTGCCGCCGTCGATATCGGAGACGTAGAGTGTCTTGCCGTCCGGCGTGCCGATGATCCCATTGGGCCGGGTCATGTCGCCACTCACGCGAGTCAGCGTCTTGCCGTC
The DNA here is from genome assembly GCA_035939775.1 of Pirellulales bacterium. Taxonomy (NCBI): domain Bacteria; kingdom Pseudomonadati; phylum Planctomycetota; class Planctomycetia; order Pirellulales; species Pirellulales bacterium. Next base: position 1,622 of record DASZFO010000203.1, read on the forward strand.
CGGCGCGAGATAGTAGGTGGCTTCCTGATCTTGCTCCTTCGGCCCGCGTTTCCAGTAAGGGCGTTTGTAATAGGGATCGGTGAAATAGGCGCCGCCGTCCGGCCGCACCCAGACGTCGTTCGGGCCGTTCAGCAGCTTACCTTGATAGTCCTTCACCATGACTTCATGCTGGGCAGTGGCGATGTCGATCCGCCACAGCTCATTCTTCTCGTCGGCGCAAGCCCAGAGGGCGTTCTTCGCGTCGAAGCAGAGGCCGTTGGAGCGCCCGGCCGGCTTCAGGAATGTAGAGAGTTCGCCATAGATGTTCCATTTCATGATCCGATCGTTCGGCTGGTCGGTGAAATAAACATTGCCCTGGACATCGACCGACGGACCTTCGGTGAATTCGAATCCGCCGGCGAGTTTTTCGAGCTTCGCGCCCGCGGCGAGGATCGGGCTTTCGACGTGCTCCAATTTCTCCGGCAGGTCCCAGAGCTTGAGCGAATCGGCGTGGCTGCCGATCGCTAGGCGCTTGCCATCGGCCGAGAAGGCGATGCCCCAGATAGATGACTTGAGCGTCGAAGTCGCCTGAAACTGCTTCTTTTCGGCTACGTCCCAGAGCTTGACGGTGTGGTCGAGGCTGCCGGTCGCGAGTAGATTGTTGTCAGTCGGAGAAAAGGCCGCCGTGGTGATCCAATCCTTGTGACCCGAAAGCGTGCCTTGGGGTTTGCCGTCCGGGCTCCAGAGACGCACGTCGCGGTCGGCCCCCGCAGTGGCGAGCAGAGTGCCGCCCTTGCGGAAGGCGATGGTCCAGATAGCGTCTTGGTGTCCTTCGAGCTTGGCTTTCTCGGTCCCTTTTTCGAGGTCCCAGATCTTCGCCAGCTTGTCGCCGCCGGCGGTGGCCAGCGTCTTGCCGTCGGGCGAGATGGCCACGGCGTTGACCGGCCCGGCGTGGGCTTGGATCGTTTTCACGTCGCTGCCGGTTGCGACATCCCAAATGATGACCGTCGTGTCCTCGCTGCCGGAGACGAGCGACTTGCCGTCGGGAGTGAACGCCAGCGCCCGGACCCAATGCTTGTGTTTCTTCAACTCAAGCCGCGGCTTTCCATCGGGCATGTCCCAAAGCTTGATCGCCCCGTCATAGCCGGCGGTGGCCATCGTCCGGCCATCCGGAGAAAAGGCGACCGCCCAGACCGTGGTTCCGTGGCCGTCGAGCGATTGCTTCAGCTTGCCGTCGGCCGGATCCCAAATCTTTACGTCGCCGGGTCGATAGAGCAGCGTTTGCCCACCGACGCTCGCTAGCGATCCATCGAGCGGCGAAAAGGCCACGGCCGTGACCCAATTCGTGAACTGCGGCAGGGTAGGCGGCTCGTCGGCAACCGCCATCGCCCGAGTTGAATGCAGGACCACCAAACTCAAGGCCAATCGCGAAAAAGACCATAACATGAACTTGACCTCCGAGCTACGCATTCTCAGGATTCCTCGACAAGGCAGGCTTATAGTATAGCCACACTGAATTTGCGGGGCAGCAGTCGGCGCGACGAACTGCATGAGAACCCCTCACAAAACCGCCTGGGAGAAGGGGACAGTCCCCAGTTTTTGCTCCGCGGACTGCGCAAAAATGGGGACAGTCCCCGGCGGTTTTATGAGGGGTTCTAAAATGATTTGCCAGACTCTTCCCTGCCAATGAGCGGCAAGTTAGACTCGCAGTTGACGTTCCGCGTCGAACGTATGCCGTCCCCCGTTTAATTGGACTCAGGTGTCGAAATGTCTCAGCTCAATATCGCCGACAGAGACGACGTGGTCATGGTCACGTTCACGAACTTCAAGATCCTCGATGAATCGGTGATCCGGAACATCGGCGCCGAGTTCGACAAGCTGACGACCGAGGCCGCGGCGGAGCGCAAGCTGCTCTTGAACTTCGATCGCGTCACGTTCATGTCGTCGGCCATGATCGGCCAGATCATGAAGCTCTACAAGAAGGCCAAGGCCGACGGAATTGCGCTCAAGCTCTGCTGCATCGATCCCACGATCATGGAAGTCTTCAAGATCACCCGGCTGGATAAGCTGTTGGACATTCGCAAGACTGAGGCCGACGCGATCGCGGCCTTCGGCCCGCCGCGCAAAAGCTGGCTTGGGAAATAGCGAGAATCTTGTCGATCGGTTGGCGCTGTCGTCGCGCCAGTCGTACCAGATCGACACGTTGGCGCCTTCCGAAAGCTTAACGAGCCATTGCCGCGGGAGCATTTGCCTTTCCGCGTCTCATCGCGCGCCCGCCAGCCACTCTTGGTTTGCGAGCCGGCCGAATTGCCCCACTCGCCGGAGAGGATCGGGATTTTCTTGCCGGCCGGGGCGTATCTCTCGATCAGTTCACAGTTTTTCCGGAATTCTGCGACACTTGGTGGCGTCTCAACGGCAAGTAATTAACAGAACGTCTGATTGAACAATCGAGACGGCTCCTTGCTGGACGAATACGAACAACTTGCCGTCATTCACGGCCTTTGCCGCGGCAGCCGTGAATCCTGGGCCAAACTGTACGACGCGTACAGCGCGGATGTCTGGCGATATGTTGCGAGGATGCTGGGTCCCGACGCGGGGGCCGTGGCCGATGTCGTGCAAGAGACGTTCATGGAGGCCGCCCGGACGGCGGCCGGTTTCGACGGCAATCGCGGGACCCTTTGGGCCTGGCTGACCGGCATTGCCCACCACCGAGTGGCGGCCTATTGGAGGCAAGCTCAGAGGTCCGCAAACCTGCGGAAGCTGATCGAAGCTAGGGCGCCGGAAATTCAGCGACTCTTCGAGAGCACGGAGTTATCCGAAGCCCCGTGGCAACGCCGAGAACTGGCCGAATTGGTGCGGAGCGTGCTGGCCGAATTGCCGGCGGACTACGCGGCGCTGTTGACCGCCAAATACCTCAATGAGCGAAGCCTCGCGCAAATATCGGAACAATCGGGCGGATCGACCGACGCCGTCAAATCGAAATTGGCTCGAGCCAGACGCGAATTCCGTGCAAAGTTCGAGCGACTGACGAAAGCATCGCCCGTTTGCGCGGAGCCAGAAAATCCCGGAGCCATTCCCCCACTTCCTCCGGTTCGCGAGCGAACCGGCTAACGAGAGCGCTTTGCCGCTTCAACCATTCGCAGTATTCGTTCTTCCATGACCGACGAACAATCCAATGATCGCGACGAGCCGCAGCTTCGTTTGATCCTGCGCGCGCTCGACGCCGACGCGATTCCGCCAGATCAAGCGATGCTCGAATCTCTTCGCGCTCGCACGCAGAAGTTGTTCGACGAAAGCGCCGCCGTGGAGCGAGTCGTCATACCGGAAACCGAACAAGGATTATCCGCCCTAGCGACCCCTAACCGATCGAGACATCGCATGATCGCGCTCGCAGTACGTGGATTCATCGCAGTTGCCGGCCTGGCTGCTGCGGTCGCAGTTTGTTTGAATGTGATTCCACCCGGCCGCCTGAGCGGCGCGATGCGCTTCTCCGGCGTTCTCGAGCGACTGCGCAGCCAGCAGACGCTCGAGCTGCGAGTGACGAAGGAAGGCCGGTCCGCGGAGGTCTGGATTCGGGCGCCGGGATCCGTGCGGTGGGAGGATTCTCCGCAGCGCTACCGCATCGCGACCGGTTCGCGACTTTGGAAAATCGACGAGGTCGCCAATACGGTCTCCACCGGCGATTCCCCCTGGTTCATCGGCCCCAAGCAACAGGTTGATCTGCTGGGATTGCTCGATGTCGGGATCAAGGATTCCACTCCACTCCTGACCGCCCGGCCGGTCGATCGCGCGGAGTACGACGGGCACGATTGCGTTGTCTATCGCGTCGATCTGGCGGCCCAGGAGGGCCGTGTGCAGATCGCCGCTTTTGCTGACGAGCGGTCGAAGCAGTTAGTCGGAATCGTCGCTCAGCCGGCCGGCGCGCCGGCCGCCGGCCCGCCGCTGGCCGAGCTGCGGCTGGTGGCCATGAATGCGCCGGTTGACGAATCGAAATTCGTGGTCGCCAAGTCGCTGACCGACGACGGACGGATTGGCAAGGTGAGCGATGCGCAAGGGGTCGTCGTCGTCCGGCCGGCGCTTTCACAGCGCTGGACTCCGGTTTGCCGCGAGATGCAGCTTCGCGCCGGAGATTGGCTGCGAACCGACATCCGCGGTGCGAACGCCGTCAAGGCCCGACTCTCCTCCGAGGTCGAGCTGACTCTGGGCCCCGGCACGCTCGTCGAGTGCATCTCGCCGGCGCTCGCGCGACTGCACACCGGCGAGGTGCAGGTGAGCCTGCCCAGGCAGGATCACGCCGTGTTCGAGTTGCTCGCTCCTCGCGTGGGGAACCAAAAGTTCACGGATGCCGGCAAATCGCTCTTCCGCATCGATCGCGATGAAAAACTCGTCGTTGTGAAGGAGCGGCCGAAGTGGTTGGCCGGATTTGAAGGCACATCCAGCGACGAATCGCTCGGTTCGTTGATCGTGAATCTGCCGGACGTCGGCAATCAGCCCCTGGCGGTCGGCTATCACAAAGTGAGCGTCGAAATCCGCGACCAGATCGCCCGGACGACCATTGAAGAGTCGTTCGTGAATCACACCCAGGCACGGCTCGAAGGCGTGTTTTATTTCCCCTTGCCGCACGACGCCTCGATCAGCGATTTCGGGATGTGGATCGGCAACAATCTGGTTGAGGCCGACGTCGTCGAAAAGCAGCGGGCGCGCGAAATCTATGAAACTATCCTGCGCGAGCGGCGCGATCCGGGGCTGCTCGAATGGACGGGCGGCAATATCTTCAAGGCCCGCGTGTTTCCCATCGAGGCCCAATCGGAAAAGCGGATCAAGATCGTCTACACCCAGGTGCTGCCGCTGCGCGCGAATCGCTATCGCTACAGCTACGGCCTGCGGAGCGAATTGCTTCGCACCAAACCGCTGCGGGAATTGTCGCTGACGGTGACCGTCAATTCGGCGCTGCCGCTCAAGAGCGTCACTTGCCCGACGCATTCGGCCCGCATCGAACACACGGACCATTCGGCGCAGGTCGCGTTTGTCGCGCAAGAATACATTCCAACTCGCGACTTCGAGGTCGTCTGCGAGATCGATGGCCGGCAGTCGGATGTCGTCGTGGTTCCTCATCGCCGCGGCGACGATGGCTACTTCATGGTGCAGTTGACGCCACCGGCGCCCGAGGGGAACTGGCAGCGCGAACTCGTGGCCGACGGCAAGCCGCTCGAATTGGTGCTGCTCTGCGACACGTCCGCCTCGATGGATAGCGAGAAGCGAAAGCAGCAGGCCGAGTTCGTGGCCACGATTCTTTCGTCGCTAGGCGAAAAGGACCGATTTTGGCTGGCGGCCGCGGATGTCGGGACCGTTTGGGCCTCCATGGAACCGCAGTCGCCAACCGCCGAGAACATCGCCAAGGCACGCGACTTTCTCGACCATCGGTTGTCGCTCGGCTGGACGAACTTGGAGCAGGCATTCGAGGCCGTATTGAAAAAGGCGCCCGCCGGTGCGCAAGTGATTTACATTGGCGATGGGATTGTCACCGCGGGCGAAGCCGATCCCGATAACTTCGTCAAGCGCCTGGGCCAACTGGTGGATCGTTCCCAGCCGGCGTTCGAACAGCCCGGCCGCGTCTTCCACGCGGTCACGGTCGGCAATTCCTTCGAGTCCACCGTGCTCAAGGCTATTGCCGCCGTCGGCGGCGGCTCGGTTCGGAGCATCGGCGGCGAGCAGACGCCGCAGTCCGTCGCGCTCGAATTGCTCAAAGAGATTTCCGAGCCGGGGCTGCGCGATCTGAACGTCGAATTCCGTGGCCTTAAGGTTGCGGCCGTCTATCCCGAGCGGCTTCCCAACTTGGCCGCCGGCACGCAGCAGATTCTCGTCGGGCGTTATCTACCGACCGGCAAAGATCAACAAGGAGAGATTGTCGTCACGGGGCATCGCGGCTCCGAACCGGTGCGCTATGCCGCGAAAGTCGATCTCAAGGAGGCGGAAGCGGGCAACTCCTTCATCCCGCGATTGTGGGCGCGGGCGCATCTCGATCATTTACTGGCCCAGGGGCAAAGTGAGGCCGTGCGCGATCAGATCATCGCGCTTTCCGAAGAGTTCCACATCATGACGCCATACACGTCGCTCCTAGTGCTCGAGACCGACGCCGATCGGGAGCGGTTTGGCGTCAAACGGCGGTTCGCGATGCGCGACGGCGAGAAATTCTTCGCCGCCGGGCGTGACAACGCCAACTTTGAACTCACGCAGCAGCAGATGAAGCGAGCCGGCGATTGGCGGCTCGGGTTGCGGCGGCAAATGCTGGCCAACCTCGCGCGCCTCGGCCGCGACTCGCAAATGTTCCAGCGGCAAGCCCAAGTGCTGCGGCAAGAGTATGAACGGTCCGGCGGCGTGGCCGGCGGGGGAGGTGTCGGCGGCGGCTTTGGCCCGGCAAGCGGAACGACCACTCGATGGATTGATTCCGGCGGGTCGGGATCGATTGCTCCCTTTAGCATGAACCTTCCGCTCGTCGTCGAGGGCGCGACTACTTACGACGGCACGACGGTTCTTTCCGGCGGGCGGCTCCTTCTAGGCGATTCGTACGTCGCCGGAGACAGCGAAGCATTGCAATGGAGCATGTCTGGTCGCGGAATGGTCAACAGAAAGTTGCGCGGCCTCGACGACTTTGACGGGGCGGCGTTCAACGATGAAGAACTTGATGTTGGACTTAAGGCTAAGCTCGAGGTGGAAAGCGACGTGGACGAACTCTCCGAGCGTGAAACCGATTTCAAGCAGAATGAATTCGCCGGCGAGGCAATGCCTGTGGATGACACGGAGTTGATCGACAGCCGCACTGCGTTAGGTGGGAGACTTTGGGGCGCGCAATCCATAAATGGCGGCTGGGCCGCGGAATCCGCTGGACTGACGCCCTTGAACGGGCCCATGAGCTACACGCTTAACGGTCGAATTCCCGACTACTCACCTGGCAAACCGTTCTACTTCGCGAGTCACGGCTACGAGCCGAACTACACGGCCTGGCTGGACACGCTCTTCCCGACACTCCTGCCGCCGACTCGAACGCCGGAGAAGCCGCCGAAGCAGCCGGAGAGCTGGTCACCGGAAGCGATCGCTTTGGTCAACAACCTGCTGCGAACTGAATCGCTCAAGAAGCTCGAGGGCGGGATCGAGCTGCGCACCATCTCGGAGACCTTCGATCCGCGCTGGAAGCGGCGATCGTCGCGGCATAGCGATCTGGCATTGTATTCGCCTACGGGTTGGTTGACCCACACGCTCGACTTGGATGCGCAAACGATCATCAACTTCTGTAATGCCAAGGAGCGCGGCGTATTCTCGCTCTCGCTCTTGCTCGGGCGGACGCGGAAATCGGTTGAGCGCGATTTGACCGATCTACCGCTGTCACTGAGCGATTGGTCGCTGTCGCCGCTCAATGAAGCCTATCGAGGTTACGAGGCGAAAGTTTCAAACGTGGACGAGGAACACCGAGCCACGCTCATCCTCAAGGCCAAGGGATCGGAAGTCGAACAACGTTTTCTGATTGACACAGCGCGGCATGTGTTGGTCAAGATCGAAACCTTCGATCAGAGCAAGTTGACTGGCAGCATCGTTTTCACCGATTTTACTGAGATCGCCGGATCGTGGTGGGCCCGGCGCGTGACGACCACCGATTCCAAAGGACGAACCATCGCCGAGACCACGCTCGACGTTGCCGTTCTTGCTCCTGCCAAATTCGCCGATCGAATCGACGCCGAGCTTGCAGTGAATTCCCATGTCCAATTCCTGAACTTGCCGTTCGTGAAATTCAAGGACGCGCGGCAGAGGGGTGCCGATGGCTCGGCCGGATTTGACGACCGGATCGTGATGATGCTCCACGACGCCTCGCTCCAGCAATGGGACGAATTGCTCGAGCACCTGAGTGCCGTTGAGAAGGCTGCCATCGACAAGCCGGGCCTTCGCTGGCTGCGAACCGTCGTGATTCAGACCGTTCGGCGAAATGAAGAAGCCCGCCAGCGAATGCTCGGCGAGGCCCGCCAACTTGCCGAGAAGAAACAGCAGGATGAACTGTATCTGACCGGATTCCTGCTCGGGCAGGCCCAGGGAGTGACGAGTCCGGCCGAGTACCTCCAGTTCGTCGAATTGCTCAAGCCGGTCTACGACCGCCAGCCCGATGAACTCGATGCCAAATCGCGCTGGCAAGAGGAATTGGCCGGCACGTACGATCGGCTCGGCCGCAACGACGACGCGCTCGCGCTCAAGCGGACCTTGGCAGAACGGGCGCCGTGGGATGTGAACAAGCAGACGGACTATGCTCGCCGGCTGATGCAGGCCGGTCAAGCGGACGCCGCCTACGACTGGCTGAAAAAGCAACTCGATCGCCCCGAGGAGCGCGACCATTCCGAAGACGAATCGCTGCGCACTGCTTACGCCGATCTCAATCGCGGCCAAGCCCGCTGGGAAGATTTGCTTCGTTTTACGACGAAGTGGATTGATCGCAAGCCCGAGTATCAGTCGGCCTACCTCCAACACATCTCGGCACTCATCTACAACAATCAGCTCGACGCGGCGAACGCTCTGGCCCGGCAGTGGCTTAAAGACGCTCAAATCGAAGGCAAGCTCTCCGCCGATCAGGAGGCGCGGCTGGACGCGGCCATCAGTTTCGCGCAGGGCAATGCGTACAATCTGTCGTTCTATCGACTCGATCCAAAATGGTTCGAGCCATTGGCCGAGGCGGCGCGGTTCTTCGCCCGCCGCAAGGAGCGCTTCGGCATCGTGGGCCGAATCACCGATTATCGTTTCACCGAGAGCGATGCGTACGATCGGCTCCGTGGCTTCTTCTTGGGAATGCTCGAAACCGACCTGGCCAATCTCACGCCGGAACAGATCAATTCGCTGGTGGGCTGGACGCTCTCGGGCCGAATCGAGTTGGCCCAGCCGCTCGACGGCCGACGACAGTTGAATGCGTCCGAGATTCCCGAGGGCGTTTGGCGAAAGATCGCAGGGCAACTCTATCGCCGCTGGAAGCAAACCGAGACTAAGTCCGGCGACAATGACAAGCATTTGTTGGGTGAGGCCCTGCGGACGATCGATGCGATCCGATTCAACGACACCGAGCTGCTGCCGTTCCTCCGCGAGCGAATCGCGTCGGCGAGCGTGGAACTGAAACCATCGTACATCGCGGCGCTGTTCGACACGCTGTTGACTCGGAAATGGACCGACGAGATCGAGCGCGAGGCATTCTCGCAAATGCGCGAGTTATCGGATGCCGAAGAGCCGGCCGACCGGCTCCTGGTGGAAGTGCCGGCTTTGTATCGATTGGTCGATAGCATGTTGGCCAATCGTCAGGCCGCCGCCGAGCAGAAATTGCACGACCGCGGCGAAGTGGACAAACTCACGCGCACGGAGTTGGCGAAAAAGCGGACTGAGATTCGCAATGCCGCCCGGCAAGGCCTGGCCGCCCGGTTGGCCGGCGATGCGGCAAAGGAAATGGGACCGCTGGCGCCTTGGCTGCGGATCGAGCGGGCCTATCTTGACGTCCAACTGGATCAGAATCTGGCCGACGTTGAAGCCGAATGCTGGAAGATTCTCGGCGAAGCGCCGCCGAAGCAGGTTCGCGACGCTGAGGCGAGTGAAGAGCTGTCAGACGCGCAGCTTCGGCAGCAGTTCTTCGACGCGCTGCTGCGGCAGCGGACGTTTGTCACGGTAATGAACTTGGCGGCCCGAAAAAACGCTCCGCCGACAGCCATCGATCGTCTACTCAAATATGTTGATGCTGGGATCGCTCTCGGCGGCGACATGGCTGCGCCTTGGAGGAATACGAAGTTTCAACTGCTGATCGCCTTGGACCGGCCCGACGAGCTGGAGCGCGCATTGCGCGAGTGGATTCGCGCCGACGTAAGCACAGCCCCTTGGCGAAAGGCATTGGCCATGCTGCTGGGCGAACGTGGCAAATTCGACGAGGCAATCAGCCTGTTCGAGGCGTCCGAGAAGGACCATCTTCTCACGGCCGCCGACTATCGGACGTTGGCCGATTGGTACATGATCTCCAGCCGCCGTGACGCCTACGAGCGGTCGCGGATCGAGGCGTTCAAGTTGGTGCCGGAGCAGTATTTGGCCAACCGATTCTACGGCGTCCGCAACCGCTGGCTGCAAACCGATCGGCCGCTGCCGAGCGAGTTGGACGACAACACGCTCTTCGCCTTCCGCGCGCTTTTCGAAAAGTCGGCCAATCCGGAAAACTATCTCGGGCAGCTTCGTGACCTGTATGCTGCCTGCCGCGATTTTCGCCTGTTGCAGATGCTCCCCGACGCCGTCGTGGGCCGTTCGCCGCAGCAAATCTACGCATTCCTGGAAAACCTGCGAAGCCAGGTGCTCGCCGAGTTGCACAACGAAGCAACCGCCGACGAAATCACTGCGCGGATCAAGAAGCTGCGCGAAGGGAAGCTGACGCCGACTGATCTGCGGGCGCTCGATCTCACGGAGGCCCTCGTCGAGCGGCGAGCCTCCGAGGTGCTCAATCAGCCTGGGCCGCACGTCGCTGCCTGCCTGGCGGCGCTACGGCGCGCGTTCGATCGCCAGTGGGGCGAAAGCGAGCCGCGGATGATGGCCGGCTTCCTGCGAAATCTCGAGACCCTGCACGATCCGAAGTTGGTTGACGAGCAAATCCGCGAGCTGCGTGCGCTCGCCGACATGGCGCCGGCCGCCAGCCGCGACCATCTGCTGATCACGAACGATCTGTGCAATTTGCTGTTCTGGTCGTACGGTCGCCGCGACGAGGCGATTGAGCAAATGGAAACCGAGGTTCACGGCTACGAGCAGGCGCACGGCGGCGCGTGGCCTTATGAAGACGACGAGGTGCTGGGCAGCTACGTGGCGCTCTTCGAAGGCGCGCATCGCCATGCGGCCGGAGAGGCGATCTTGCTCAAGCATCTCGCTAAACTGAAGCAAGAGCAGCAACGAGTTTGGCTCCAAGATCGGCTCTTGCAGCTTTATAACAACGCCTTGGACCAAGACGGCGAGGCGACGCTCGGCAAGGGAAATCAACTGTTCTTACAGATCGTCGCGGAGGGATTCAAGCGAATCGATGCGGCCGCGGATGAGAACGTCCGTTACAACATCGTAAGCAGTTTGACGAACACCTTCGACATCGCCCAGCGCCATAAGCTCAAGGACGCCCCGGAACAAGTCCGTAGGTTCGCATTCGACATCCTTCCGGCGATTCTCAGGCGGCAGCAAGGACAATACCAGAACACGGCCGTCACTCCGCTGCGAGTCATCGAAGCCACGCTTGGGCCTAAGGCGGCGCTCCAGTACGTCGTGGAGCGCATGGAGCAATATCCGCAATGGCTCGAAGCGACTTGGAACGGCGGCTGGACGACGTTCGGCAACGAACTGGCCCGGTTGCGCGAAGCTGCAACCAACTCCAAGGAGAAAATCGAAGACCTTGAGCCCCGCGTGCTCAAACTTACCATCCGCGAACTCAAGCGCGATCTGCTGACCGAGGATCGCCGCAATCTTGCGATCTACTACATCGGCTACACGTATTTCTGGGCGGCCAAAGCCGGCGATTTCGCCAACGCGGCGAACGAAGTCTATCAGGATCACAAGTCCTCCGGCCGCCGCGTGGTCTACATCGCTAACTATCTTAGGAACGGACTCCTCTTGAAAACTCGCCCCATCGAAATCTTGCTCGTAGCACAAAAGGACGGCGTACTCGATGAATCGGGCCAAGTGCAGTTGGTCGATCACTTGCAGCAAGCAAGTCGCTTTGGCGAGTCGATTCCCGTTTTGGAACCGCTCGTCAAGGACCATCCCGACGCGATGCAATACCGCACGCGGCTTATGGCGGCCTATCATCGCACCCATCGGCACGACCAGCTCACGGACCTCGTCAAGCAAACGGCCGAGCACTTCCACAAGGAAGGGCGTTGGACGGAGGGGAACATCGCCGAGTTTGGCCGGGGATGCCTCGATTGCAATCTGCTCGATCAGGCGGTTGGCTACTACCTAGAATCCATTTCCCTGCATCAGCGCAGCAATCCGGCCAGCGGCGTGGGCGACGCTACGCTCTCCGGCATGTATCAACAACTGGCCGAGGCCCAATCGCAGCTCGGCCACACGAAGGAGGCTGTCGAGGCCGCCTCGGGAGCGATCGTTTCCTGGGGGCCGCGGCAAAACGAGCGCCGCGATGCGCTCAACAAGCTCAACCAAGTGCTGGCCAATGCAAAGGATTTGGACGCCTATGTCCGCGGGCTCGATGAACAATCGGCCAAGACCGGCCAAGACAGCGCGATCGTGCGAAAGGCGATCGGCCAGACTTACCAGTCGCACCGGGACTTCGCAAAGGCCACTGCCCAGTTCCAATTAGCGATCCTGCTTCAACCAACGGATGCCGAAGCTCACCAGGCGCTCATCGCCTGCTACGACGCAACGGACAGAAAGCCCGAGGCGACGTTGCAGCTTCTCGCCCTCATCGACCTCGACCCGCATAACCTGCCCCTGTATCAGCAGCTTGCCGAACGCCTCAAGAACGACGAGCCCGAGGCGGAACGTGCGGCCACCTCGATCATCGAAGCCGGCCCCCACGAAGCCGAGAATCAAGCGGTAATGGCCGAGCTGCGGCAGAAGCAAGGGCGCTGGAACGAAGCCATTCCACACTGGGAGGAGGCCGCCAAGCTGCGACGGCTCGAGCCGACGAATCTGATCAAGCTGGCCGAGGCCGAGCTTCACGCGAAACAATTGGACGCTGCGCGGCGGTCGATCGAACGGCTTCAGAAGACCGATTGGCCCTCGAGGTTCAACAACGTCAATAACGATGTCCGCCGACTCCAAAGCCAGTTGCCGAAATAGACCCCTCCAAATGCTGGACACTGACGGAGGCGCAAATTACACTGCCTGAGGTTTGCGCCCGCGAGTTCGATGCCCCGCTGAGGAGTCGGCTAATGAAGCGAACACCTTGGATTATTCTGGCTGCGGTCGGCAATGCCGCGGCAGTTGTCGCCGCAACGCTCTTTCTTTATAGCGCGGCTCGCGGCGCGACGACCGATTCTTGGATGACCGGTGGCGGCGGCGACTGGTCGAATCCGGCCAATTGGAACCCCCGGCTGCCGGGGTCCGGCGCGGGCACGAACGACGACGCGCAGAATCTCCTGGCCGGCGCCCCGATCAGCTTCAACACCTCCGCGACAGTTAACAGCTTTTTCAGCCAGTCGAGCGGCTTCAATCTGGTGGGCGGCGTGCTGTCCGGCTCGCAAGCCAACTCGGCCAGCGCGGTGCAGGTGAATGGTGATCTCTCGGTGAACGGCGGCGAACTCAGCAATCTCACGATCGCTCAGGGCGTGGGCGGCAGCGTGACATTTGCCAGCAACGGCGGCGACTTTTTCAGCGGCGTCGTCGCGGCCGCTGACCTCACGTTCAGCAACAGCGATTACCTTCTGCTGTTCAACGCCAATTCCGCCCATAACATTGCGATGACGAACGTGGGCAATGGCATTCGCTTTAACGATGGCAACGCCAGCCTGACACTGACCGGAACGTTTCACGGCTACGGCGCAACCTTCAACAACGGCGGCGGCGGAACGCTTATCGACAACGGCACGATCTCCGCCGACTCCGCCGGCAATACGCTGGCGATCAACAACACGAACCTCACCGGCGGCGGCGTGCTGGAAGCCAAGATCGGCGGCGTCCTCTCGATCGGCGCAGTCATCAACGGCAGCGGCTTGCAGGTCCACGTCGACGGCAATCCCGGCAGCGTCGTACTCATCAATGGCGGCGCGGTGACCGGCACGATCGGCGCGAGCACGGGCACCGGGCTGAGCTTCGCCAACAACGGCAACAACTACATCTCGAACGCCACGATCGCCAGCGACCTTACGTTTGGCGAGGGCGGATATGCCCTGCTGTACAACGCCAACTCGGAGAGCGGCAATATCAACGTGGCCAGTATGAGCAACGGCATTCGGTTTAACGACAGCAACGCCAGCCTGACGTTGACGGGCATGCTCCACGGCTACGGCGCCACCTTCAACAACGGCGGCGGCGGCACGCTGGTCGATAACGGCACGATCTCCGCTGATTCGGCCGGCAATACGCTGGCGATCAACAACACGAACCTCACCGGCAGCGGCGTGTTGGAGGCCAAGAACGGCGGCATTCTGTCGATTGGCGCAATCATCAACGGCAGCGGGTTGCAGGTGCATGTCGACAACAACCCCGATAGCGTGGCGGAAATCAACGGCGGCGCCGTCACCGGCACGCTCGGTGCCAGCACGGGCACGGGGCTGAGCTTTGCCGCGAACGGCAACAACTACATCTCGAACGCCACGATCGCCAGCGACTTGACCTTCGGCCAGGGCGGATACGCGCTCGTGTACAACGCCAATTCGGTTAG
>DASZFO010000204.1 GCA_035939775.1 Pirellulales bacterium
TAACCGTTTTGAAGTTCTGGGTGTTGCCGTTGCCCAGATCGAGCAACCCAGGTCCCGACTTGGTCAATCCGATCGAGGTGCCGAAGACAGGAGTGCCGCCCGTGACGTTGGCGTTGGCGTTCGTGGCGATCGTGAAGTGCGTCGAGTCGGTAATGCCCGTGATCTTTTGCACTCCATTCACCAAACCGGTAGGAGCGGCGTTGTTAGCCGTCAGAAGCGTCCCCAAGTTTCTAACGCTCTCTCCGACAACCAGCCCAGCGGTTGTCCCGTTCGTCAGCGTCACTATGTTGCTGCCGTTGGTGAGGCTCGCGGTGGTCGAGCCGGTGATGCCGCTGGGAGTTACAGGAGTATCAACGATAAGCGAGCCGAGGCGCAGATTTCCGTCGGAAGCGGTATACACCGCCAAATCCGGCACGCCGGGGGAGACCGTGATTTGGCCGACGGGGCCTGTGTTCGTTCCCGCTGGGGTGGTGGTGCTGTATTCGCCAAACAGATACCCAATGAACCCCATGTTCGGAACAGAAGACTTGTTATTGTAGTAGCCTATGCTGTTGGCGCTCTCGCCGCTGGAGATGATGCCGCCGGCGCCAAGCGTGAGCGTCACGGCGGGGGGGGTTTGCTCGGTGGACTGCTGGCCCCCTTGTCCGTTGCCAAACGTAATACCGTTGGAGAAGTTGATAACATGGCCTTGCACCGTCGTACCCTGAGAGGTCGGTATGGTGGAGATATTCGTCGTGGCAATCGGTTGGGAGCCGCCGGTCATGTAGAGCGTGTTAATCGTCGTATCAGCCGTAATTAACGGCGAGTTGTTGCCCGTCGCGTTGTATTGAACGTTGGCGGTCTGCTGCGCCGTGCCGGTCATGCCGCTGGTGATATTCCCGTTGGCGTCGGCGGTCAATTGGGTATAGCCGGTATAGGGGATGACATTATTGGAGCCGTCGAGCGTCGCCCAATTGAGGTTATTTCCAGCCGCGGTGCCGGTGACGGCCCATCCACCGAGGATGCCATTTGGCGTAGGTGCATTCGGGAGGTTGATATTCCCATTCCCGATGGAACCCGGGACAAAGTTCACCGTGCCGCCGAACAAACGGTTGAGGCTCGGAATCGGGCTGCCGCCGGAAGCTCCGAGCGTCAGAACGGCGCCTGTGCCCGAAGACTGCACTACCGTCGCACCCGGACCGAGGGTCAAGGTGCCGATCGTCTGAGTTGTCGCCACGCCGCCGTTGCCGATGAGATTGATAATTCCGCCATTGGAAGTGATGCCCGTCGCGCTGCCGATGCGGTTGTTGTTGTTGTTCGTCGTGTTGTCGAAAACGAGCGAGGTTCCGGCGCCGAGCGAAACCATACTGGTGCCGCCGATCGCTCCATTTGCGCCCGTCACTCGGAGCGTGCCGGTGAACACGTTCGTGCTGCCGGCGTAGGTATCCGCTCCCGTGAGCACGGTCACGCCGGTGCCGCCGATCGTCAGGTTGTTGGCGGCGGCGCCCGAGATCACGCCACTGAAGGTTATGGGATTGGCCGTGTTATTGGCCCAAATCTCCGAGGCGCCCAGCGCCACATTCGCGTTGATCGTATAATTGCTGGGGCCGTTGTCCGTGATCCCACCGGCGCCGATGGTTAAAAGGTTGGTGCCCGGAGTGTCGTTGATCTGCACGGGGCTGGTGGCGGCGGGAGTGAAGGTGAGGCTGTTGATCGAGAAGCTTTGGCCGAGTTCGGTGGTGAGATTGCCGGCGCCGGTGAGCACGAAGAAGACGTCGCTGGTGGAGGACGGAAGCGCCGTGGCGCCCCCCGTGCCGTTGTTGAAGTCGGGGGAGGAAGACCAGTTCGTGCCGCCGGGACCGATGATCTGGTTCCACTTATTGTTATCGTCGCCGAACCAGTAGTAGGTTCCGGCGGACGCAGACGAGGCCAGCAGCCCGCTAATCAGGATGGCCAGCGACAGCAGCCGGCGAACGCAGCGAGATGACGCCGTTGTGCCAATCGAGGTCAAAGAATGCACGTGAACTTGAACCGCGGTCGAGGGAGCGGCGCGACGGAGCATTGGGCTTTCTCCAGTGTGCGGATGGGACTTCGCTTTTTTTTAAGCGATCTGGTTTTCTTCAACGCTCGCCGTACGTGGGCGAGCGACGATTGGGAAACGTATGGAATTCACGTCGGCGCGCAGGCGCGCGGCGGCCGACGTCCGAGATCATGCGAGTGAGTGCTAGAGGTCGAGGGGACGTGCGAATAGCGATGAAGGCGGCGAACCCGTTGGACGCAGCCGCCGTAGCGCCTCTTCCCCTCGACAAAGCGAGAATGTTCCTGCAGGTGACTATATCTAGAGTCTTTGAATCCTGCAAGAAAATTATTTGGAAAGAGTGAGCGGCGATCGGGCGGCGGCGGTTTAGGCGGCGAGAAGGGGACAGTCCCCGGCGGATTTGTCAGGCGCTCAAACGAGACGCTGGCTGTTCTGGCATTCATGACCACGCCCTGCACGTCGTTTGCTCAAACCGCTAGAAGATCCCCGCCGGCCAGAGAGAGCGCTGGCCGACGGGGCGGATGTCGCGGCGGCGACCTCGACTTGCGCAGCCGGACAGTTCACGCTCCGGACAGTTTTAACTTCCGGACAGTTTTACTGCCGGGCAGTTTTCACTGCTGGACTATGAAGCACTTGGTTCGTCTCACCGCCCCACGACCCAGAGAAATCCGGGCAATCCGTGGCCGGCGGCGCCAATTCAGCAACTTGAATCCACTTTCTGCATCTGCCGGGCTTGAGGCTTGAATAGAAATCTCAATATCGGCTGAGATTTTTATAACCCGGCTCTACAACCGCCGCCAGCTATCCCTTGGTATAGGATGGCCCAAGAAGGCGGAGATCGGGGGTCAGAGGTCGGAGGTCGGAGAGCGGAAGTCGGGATCGCGCCGCCCCGTTACGGACATTTCGATCTCGGGCCTTCCTCTGCCTCCCGTCGGCTATTTCGTGCCGACTGCCGCCGCCTCCTTCCCACGCTTGGCGCGAGCCCGCAGTCAATCTATCGTGGAATATCCTGCGCTTACTAAAGGTCAAGGGATGCAATTGTCTGCCACACCGCAAGCCGATAGCACCGGCGGAAGTTGGCAGCGCCGCGTGCCTGCAGCGGCTCTCGCAATTGGTGTGCTCGTCGCCACTGTGTTCGTCGTGTATTGGCCGGCCGTCACGGCGGGATTCGTGTTCGACGACGAAGTCCTAGTTACGCGCAATCCATCCATCGAGGCCAGCGACGCCTTGCATCGGATTTGGTTGACCACGAACAACTATGAGTATTTGCCGCTGACTTACACGACGTTCCTGATCGAGCGGCGACTGTGGGGAGACTGGGGCACCGGCTATCATCTAGTCAGCCTCGTCCTGCACGCGGTGAACGCGTTGCTGGTCTGGTGCGTGTTGCGTCAACTCAAGATTCCGGGGGCGTGGCTGGCCGCGCTTTTGTTCGCGGTTCATCCGGTGGCCGCGTCATCGGTGGCTTGGATTTCGGAGCAAAAAAACCTGTGGGGCCTGCTGTTCTGGCTGACCAGCTTGTCGAACTGGCTGCGATTTCGAGATTCCGGCCGATTTCGCTGGTATGCGTTGTCGCTGATCGCTTTCTTGATGGCCTTGCTCGGCAAGACGTCGATCGTGCTGGGGCCACCCGTCATCTTGATGTGCATTTGGTGGCAAACAGGTAGGGTTCGGCCCAAAGATTGGTTGCTGGCGGTTCCCTTCGTTCTGCTGAGTCTGGCGGCGGGCTTGACGACGGTCTGGTTTCAGTGGAATCGCGGGATCGCCGGAGCATCGATTCCCATCGGCGACTATTTCGAGCGTTTCGAAGCAGCCGGTTATGCCCTGTGGTTCTACGTCGCGAAGGATCTGGTTCCGATCCATCTGAGCATGATCTACCCGAACTGGGATTACTCGCAACTCACGATTTGGCCGTCGGTGGCGGCGCTGGCCGTCCTGGCGGTCGCTGTGATTTCATGGTGGTTCCGCAAGAGTTGGGGGCGGACGGCGCTCTTTGCGGGAGGCTGCTATGTTGCCATGGTGCTGCCGGTGCTGGGATTCGTCGAGATGTCGTACATGAAGTTTTCATTGGTCGCAGACCATTTTCAGTATTCGGCACTGCCGGTCGCCGTGGCGGCCGTGGCCGCGATATGCGTTTGGGCGGTTCGAAACGATCAGGCGCGGACGATAGTTGCGGGAAGTGTCGCAATCTTTCTCGGCGCGCTCACTTGGCAACAAGCCGGTTTCTATCACGACGATGAAATGCTTTGGACCGAGGCATTGCGGCTAAATCCCGGCTCATGGGCCGCCCATAACAACCTGGGAAAGGCGCTGGCAGAACGAAAGGATTTGAAGGATGCAATCCCGCACTTTTCGGAAGCGGTGCGGTTAAAGCCGGACGATTCCAATCTGCACTACATGTTGGGCACCGCGCTGATGCAAAACGGCGACTTCGACCGCGCCGCCGGCGAATTCGCCGTGGCCGTAAACGGCAATCCGCAGGACTATCGAGCGCACAGCAATCTGGCACACGTCTTGAACGAAATGGGGCAGTTCAAGCAAGCTCTCGAGCACGCGGAAGCGGCTGTGGTCCTTGCGCCGGACGCTGCGGAGACGCACGACCCCTTGGGAATTAGCCTGGCGGCCCTCGGTGAATCCGATCGCGCGATCGTCCAGTTCCAGACGGCGATTCGACTTGACCCTCGCGACGCGACGGCGCAGCTCGGTTGGTGCCTTACGCTCATGCATTTGGACCGGCCCGCGGAGGCGGCTGACCACGCGAGGGCCGCTCTGGCAATCGACCCGGGTTTCCCGGAAGCCCACTTTAACCTGGGCAACGCCTATGCCGTGCAAAAGATGCGCAACGCGGCGGCGCGGGAGTACCGCGAAGCGATCCGGCTCCGGCCAGAATTCACAGAGGCTTGGGCCAACTTGCGTGCTGTGACCGGCGGTCGGCCCCAATAGGAAGCGCGTCCACCACATGGCGCCGCTGCCGCCGGCGGCTTGGCGCACGATAATGGGCAGCCTATCGTGGAATATCATGCATGATTCGTCGCCCTGGAAATGCTTGCCGGTGATCGCGGCAGGCGCCGTTCTGGTCTTGTTGCACGGCTCAGTCAGCGTGGCAGCGCCCGTTGATGGCGAGTCGCCGCTCACGACCGTCGCGGCGATTCGCCGCCTCACTCCGCAAGAGGCTTCGCGGGGATTACCGGTAAGGTTGCGCGGGATCATATCGTATCACGCCATTAGCTTCCGATTGATGTTTCTTCAGGACGTGACGGGCGGCATCTATGTCGAGCCGACCGGGCTGCCACCACCGCTCGATAAAATCTCGGCGGGCACTCTCGTCGAGGTCGAAGGCGTCACCGTGCCGGGAGAATTCGCGCCGTATGTCGCCGGTCGCGGCGGCGGCCCCGTTTCAATTAGGCCACTCGGCGCTGCGAAACTGCCGGAACCGCTGCATATAAGCAAAGACCAAATCGCCGACCCGCGGAACCACTGTTCGTGGATCGAGTTGTGGGGAGTTGTGCGGAGATGCCAAACGATTCCTTCAGCCGAGGAAGCAAAGACCAAGACGGTGCTCACGCTCGGTCCTGCCAATGCGCGACTCGCGGTCGTCATATACGGGAAGGCCGCTCGCGATGAGTCGCTGTGCGATCTGGTCGGAGCGCACGTTCGGTTAAGAGGAGTGTACGGCTCTGAATTCAACGAGCGACGGCAACTGCTCGGAATGCGGCTTCTCGTATCGTCGCGCGACGAAATCCTTGTCGACCGCGCCGGCCAGGGCAGCCCGTTTTCACTTCCGGTCAAAGCGATTTCGTCATTAATGCAGTTTTCGGCCGATTCCGATCGCGCGGCCCGAGCCCACGTGCGTGGAATCGTGACGTTGACTTCGGGCCGGACCGGATTCTATATGCAGGACGACACCGCCGGGTTGTGGATAACTGGAGACGGATTTCCCGAACTCCGTCCAGGCGACGCGGTGGACGCCGGAGGCTTTCCCGAGCCTGGCGCTTGGAACCCAGTGCTGGAAGATGCGGTGGTTCGCAAGGAAGGCGAGCGGCCGTTGCCGATTGCAAAATCTCTGAGCGTCTCGGACGCCTTTCAAGGCCAACACTGCTTTCAGCGCGTGCAGATGGAAGGCGCATTGGTCGAGATCTCAAGGAATGGAATCCAGCCGGCGCTGGTCGTGGAAGCGGGCGGACGCGTTTTCATCGCGCACGTCGTCAATTCGGCTGGCCAATTGCCACTGGAGCTTGAGGAGGGGAGCTTCCTGCGCTTGAGGGGCATTTGCGTTAATGAAACTGATCCGCAAGCGCCGCCAGCGCCGACGCCGCTGAATATCAGTCAGATTTCGCGCACCGCCACGTTCAAATTGCTGCTCGGCTCGCCCGGTGACGTGATCGTGTTGCGCCCGCCGCCGTGGTGGACCATTCAGCGGCTGGCGGGGGTCGTTGCCGTCCTGTTCACGGTCCTATGCGCTGCGGCGCTGTGGGTTGTTTCGCTCCGCCGCAAGATTAGCGCCCAGACGGTTGTCATCCGCCAGCGCCTCGAGCGCGAGGCCGTGTACGACGAGCGCACCCGCATCGCCCGCGAATTGCACGACACGCTCGAGCAAGAGATCACGGGCATCGGCATGCACATTGATGCGGCCACCGCGATTTTAGGCCAATCGCCCGACACGGCCCGCCGCTCGTTGGAGTCGGCCCGATTGCTATTGGACCGCAGCCGAACCGAATCGCGGCGCACGATCTGGGAGCTGCGGAGCACGACGCTCGAACAGGGCGGTCTCGTGGCGGCCTTCGAAGAACAGGCCAAGGCGGCTCGCCGGGATGGAGGCCCAACCATCGAACTCCATGTGCAAGGCACGCCGCGGCGGCTTTCGGCCAAGATCGAAACGCACCTGTTTCGCATCGGGCATGAGGCCCTGACCAACGCGATCAAGCACGGCCAAGCTCGGCGGATCTCGATTCAACTCGGTTTCGACGACGAGCAGGTGACCGTTTCCGTCGAAGACGATGGCCATGGATTCGAGATTCCTCTGAACGGAGCGGCCGCCGTCGGCCACTTCGGACTCTTGGGCATGCGCGAGCGCGCGGCCAAGATTCAGGCCCGCTTCGATCTTGCCAGCAAGCAGGGCGCGGGCACCCGGATCAGCGCGATCGTCCTCGCCCAGACGCCTCAGAGGCCTTCCCCGTGACGCCAAAGATCGGACTGATGCTGGTCGACGACCACTTTGTCGTCCGCATGGGGCTGGCCGCGTCGCTGGCGCTGGAGCCGGATATGAAAATCGTCGCCGAGTGCAATACGGGCGAAGAGGCGGCGGCCTTGTTTCGACGCCATCGGCCCGACATCGTCATCATGGACAACCAACTGCCCGGGATGAACGGCGCCGAGGCGACCTTCGCCATTCGCCGAGAAACCCCCGACGCGCGGATCATCGTCCTCTCGGTGCACGACGGTGAGGAAGACATATTTCGCGCCGTGCAAGCCGGGGCCGTGGGCTATCTCCATAAGGCCGCGCGACGCGACGAGATTGTCGCGGCCATCCGCTCCGTTCGGGCAGGGCAATCCTGTTTTCCGCCGACGATCGCGGCCAAGCTCGCGGCGCGGCAGCAGCAAGCAAGTCTCAGCAAGCGCGAACTCGAAGTCTTGCGCCTCATCGTCGACGGCTATTCCAACAAGGAAATCGCCAAGTCCCTTAACCTTGCGCAGGTGACGGTCAAGCTGCACGTCGGCCACGTGCTGGAAAAGCTCGGCGTGTTCGACCGAACGCAGGCCGCCACCGCCGCGATCCAACGCGGCATCGTGCATCTGGAATAAGGGCAAGAATCCCTCACAAAACCGCCTGGGAGAAGGGGACAGTCCACAGTTTTGCTCCGCGGACTACGCAAAATGGGGACAGTCCCCGGCGGTTTTGAGAGGGATTCAAACCCTCAAAACCCGATGCTGCGAATGTATTGGACGCTCTGCGGAATCTGCTGCACCGACTTGCTCGATTCATCCTCGATGTAGTAGTGCTTCACGCCGATCTTTTCGGCTTCCGCGAGGATGGCCGGTATATCAAGCTGGCCCGTGCCGAGGGCGACATCTGATTCGACATCTTCATGGCCGGTGTAATTGGGGGTGTGGACTCCTTTGCGCATGTCTTTCAAGTGCATCAGCGGAAAGCGGGTCGGGTACTTGCGCATGAGCTGGGCGGGGTCCGCGCCGCCGTCGAACGCCCAGTATACGTCGAGTTCGTAGTTGACGAACTCGGGCTTGGTCAGCTTCGCCATTTCGTCGAAAACCGTGCCTCGATCGAAATGCGTGAACTCGTAACCGTGCGGGTGGTAGGTGAATTTCAGGCCCGCTTCGGAGCACTTGCGGCCCCATTCGTTGAATTTCTCCGCGGCGGATCGGGCTTCGTCGATGGTGAAATCTCCATTGTGCGGGATCCACGGCAGAGTGACGTACTCAACACCGAGGGCTTTGGCATCTTTAATGACCCCGTCAATATCTCGGGAGAAGCGTTCCCACTGAAAATGAACGCCGCTGGCTTTTAGCCCGTGCTTTTCGAGCGCATCCCGAAAGCTCGCGGCGCTGCGGTTGTATAGGCCCGCTACCTCGACGTCGGTGATCTGCATGTTCTGCACGACTCCCAGCGTGCTCGGCACGTCCTTATCCATCAGCGCCCGGACGCTGTATAGCTGAACGCCGACGTCGATTTTGCCATTGGGTCGCGGCTGACCGCTGCCGTCAAGTTTATCGTCGCCCAGTGCTCTGCCTACCGACTGCAAGCAGCACAGTGCCGAGATGATCACGACCGTGACGAGTGCAATGCAAACCTTCATCGTCCGCCTCCCTTGAAAAAGTCTGGTGAATTGCGTTGCTGGAAAGTCTGGCGGAAAATTATCACCGATCCACATCGACTTGTCGAGAACGGGCAAATCTTGAACGGCTCGTCGCGTTTCCTTTCCTTGTCGGACTCGGTCATTCGAATGACGGTTTCTCGGCGGGTGCCGCGGCTCGGTTCGTCGGCGCGGCCGGCGGGTCGAAATAGTAATCGAATCCCAGCCAGAAGCTGCGGGCAAAACGGAAAAACCAGATCGGGAACAGAACGCAAAACGCCGTCGCGCCATAGAGCAGGGCGTCTCCGGTTACCCACTCGGTGAAGAAGCAGGCGAAGTAGCCGGCGGTCACCAGTAGCGCGGTCAGTCCATAGTTGATGTAGATCGATCCGAGAAAATAGCCCGACCCGCGGTCGAATTGCATCCCGCAGATCGAGCATCGCGGGTGCATCTGGAACCAGCCGCGAAAGAGCCTCCCTTGGCCGCAGTTGACGCACCGCAATCGGCCGCTTCGCCACAAGATGGTGCGGAGTTTCATGCGGCTAACGAAGCGCGGCCACGCCGGGCGGCTTTTCCGCGGCCTGCGCTGCCCCCGCCGTGCCGACCTCCTTGCGCGACGGACCGGCTTGCTCAAGCGCGTCAAGCACTTGACTTCGGCTGACGAGATCGCGGAGCACGATCGGCGTTTGCGGTCGATCGGCCGGAAAGACGGCAAGCACCGGGATCGATTGGCTGCGCAGCGACGCAAGCGCCGCTTTGATTTCCGTCGATTCTTCGGTCCAATCGGCCACGAGCGGCACAACCTCGTTTCTCTTGACGATGTCGCGCACCTCCGTGGTATTGATCGCAAACCTCAGGTTCCACTTGCAAGTGGGGCACCAATCGGCCGTGAAATCGACCAGCACGGTCTTTCCCTCGCTGGTGAGTTGCTTCAGCCGCGTTTGCGAAAAGGGTTGCCAATCGAGCAATGCGGGGCCCGGCACGAGCACGATGAACGCAAACGCGCCGACGGCCGCCGCCACTGCTCCGCCGACCAGCCAGGCCCGCAGCTTCCGCCCCAATTCCGCGGTCAGCGGCGTCCGCCCGATCCACCAGCAGCCGGACCAAAGACCGATCAAGAGCGCGAAGGTTGGTATCAGATAATCGCGCTTGAGGAACGAGAACAGATAGACCACCGTGCCCAAGAGCACGAAGCCCATCATCTGCTTGAACGTGTCCATCCACGCGCCCGGTTTGGGCAAGAAGCGCACGAGATTCGGAAAAGCGCCGATCACCAGATAGGGTGAGGCCATTCCGAGACCGATGCAGCCGAAAAGCAGATAGACAATCTGCGGCGGCTGCTTGAGCGCGTAGCCGAAAACCGAGCCGAGAAACGGCCCGCTGCACGGCGTCGCCAGCACGGTGGTCAGCGCTCCCTTGGCAAATGCGCCAACCGCACCCTCCCGCGCCGCCACTTCGACCGCCTTGCCCGAGCCGACGAATCCGGGAATCGGAATTTCCCAGACACCGAGAAAACTGAGCGCCATCACGAAAACAATCGCCGAAAGAACGACGTTGAATGCCACCGATTGGAAATGCTGCCCCCAGGCCAATCCCGCATACGCCGCCAGCGTGGCGAGCGCCATGAAAACGGCAATCAGTCCGAGAGAATACCAGAGGTTGAGTGCGAAGATATGTCCGCGACTCTTGCCGCCTTGTTCGACGAACGCCAGAATTTTCAGCCCGATTACCGGCAAGACGCACGGCATCAAATTCAGAATCAAGCCGCCGAGGAGGCTGAACAGGATCACGGCCGACAGGGTCATCGGTTGGGCAACGGCCAGCGCCGCCGCGCCCGGCGCATCCAAGGCGTTGTCGATTGGACGTGTAGCCTGCGCTGCCGCGGCCGGGAGCGGAGCTGGCGACTGCGCCGTCTGCTCGGCCAGCTTCGCAACTTCCGAGTATTCGGCTGGGCGGAATTGGAGCGGCGCCGGGGATTGCACGACCGCGCGACCGATGGTCAGGATTCCCTGAAATTCGGCGGCCTGGGGAAGGTCGCAGCCAACGGCGTCGTTGCAAGTGTGAAATCCGATGATTCCGCCGATGGGATACGCGCCTGATTTGGCCAATTGCGGAATTTCGATTTGGGCCGTCCAGCGGATCGGCGCTTCGTAGTATCGCACGACCCCTTCGAGGCCCGCGCCCGCGGGCTTTTCGAGCGGCTTCTGATTTGCTTCGGGGCGGGTATAGCGCAAGCCCGAAGATTGCGTGAGCGCGATGAGCGTCGGCTTGCCGAGTCCGACGGCGCGCGGATCGCGGTCGGACAGCGCATAAATGTGGTAGCCATCGGTCGGCTCAGCGGCTAGGACGAGCGTGGCGATGCTTCCCGGCGCGGTGACGGAAGGCTCGATCCAGCCGCGCAGGACGACATGCGCCCCGCTCGGCTTGAATTGACCGGAATTTCCGAACGGCGCCGCCGGGCGAGCTTCTGGAATCGGCGGCTGCCGCGCTCCCCTTTCGATCGCTCCTCCCTCGGTGCGCCTCACATCCCCCTTCTTCGGCTCGGCGAGCGTTGCGCTGAATTTGAACGATTTCGGCGGCAGGCATTTCTCTTCGCCCAAGCACCGCTGGGCACTCACGGCGCCGCCGATCTTGAGCGCGGCCGGATCGACGCCGTTGGTCAGTTCGATCGGCAAGCGCCACGAGACTCGCCCCTCGTGAGTTTCAATCGGCAGGTCGCCATAGGCCGCACTGTGACCGACCTTGGGGGCCGGATCGGCCGAGAAATCCCCGGCGTTACGAAAGTCTTTGCTCGGATCGAGCTTGATCTTGGTCTTGTTTGGCCCGCCGGGAGACTGCGTGATCGAAAAGATGTGCCAGCCGGCCGGAATCTCGGCCGTGATCGTGAGTTGGGCGGGCTGTTTTCCCTCGGCCTTGGTGAAGCTGGCCGCAACGTCCAATTCTCCTTCGTCCCCCCCCAAGACGACCGAACTGCCAAACCGGCTGCCTGATACGGGCGGTTGGGCGCGAGTTGCCGGCGTCACGGCCGCCATCACGGCCAAGGAGAGGCCCAGCCGTATTATCCAACCAATCGAGGCCATCGGTTTTCAGTTCCGGGTTATCAGCAATTAGCGCAACAGCAATGCACGCCCATAACTATACGCGTCAAGGCGCCCGTTAGTTTATCGCCGCAAAACTCGCTGGGTCAATGTCGGCACTGATCTGCGAGTGCACTGGGCTTGCAGGCCGGTTGGATTGCCCAGCCAACGCGGGCGATTTCATCGAAGTTGCGGTCGTTGTCTCGGCCGAAGGAGTACCATTCGCAGACGGCTTTGTGGCTTTCCGGTCATCTTCTTTGATGTGGACCGGGATCGCTTGCTGGTCCATCAGTTTGCCGAGAATCAGAAATCCCGCTAGCACCGCGAAAGCGGCGATCCAGACCCACGCGGAGAGCCGATGGAGCTTAACGTGCTCTTTGGGATTGAGCACGTGATAGGCCAACGCGCCAGCGATGATCGAACAGGTCAGCGCGCCGAAGCCGACCAATTGACCGTTGAAATGCAAGCTGTCGCCGACGATGTGGATCAATTCGGCGATGTAAACGGCGAAGAAGAAGACTTCGAGCCACTCGACCTTTCCTTGCAGCTCGATCGATTCCTTGATCGATCGTTCGCTCGAGGAATTCAGATCGCGGATTTGCGAGAGCGTGGCGTCCGAGCGTGCGGTGCGGACCCGTTCGACGGCCGCCTCATTCACGTCGCGAAGCATCTCGAGCACCTCGTCGAGCCGGCTGGCCTCGAAGAACCGTCCCAGCAATCGGTTTTCCGGCAGGGAGAGCGTATGCTTCTCCACCGCCAGACGGCGCGTGAGCCGATGGCTCTCGGCCACAATTTGCTCGCTGCCCTCGGCGGTCGGCGCCGCCTCGACCAGCTTCTGGAGATCTTCGGCCAGCGCGATCAGCTCCGCGAAAACGTCGCGAAATCCGACGATCTTTTTGCTCATATCGGACTTGAACGCGACGATGATCCCGCGCCGGCTCCAAACTCCTAGCCATCCGGTCGCGCGAAACAGATGCCGCTCGAGAAAATCGGTCGGCACGCCGGTCCCCGCTTCCGGCTCGAGGAATCGCCACAGCGTGCGGCCGATTTGCTCGGCCACTTGCCCTTCCAGAATCTCGACGTCCTCGCGCAGCTCGATGCTGGCGAAGCGGAATCTTCCGGCGACGGCGCAATAGGTCTCGGGCATGTCGAAGCTGCTCACCGGAAATCGCAACGGCTCGCCGAGCGGCCGAGGGACCGGCGGCATGTCGTAGGCCGTCAGATCGCCGACGAACACGGAATGTTCCAGCTCATGCTGGACGATCCGGGCGACCGGATCGTCGGCCAGATCGCTGTCGCGGCCCGGTTCGCCGATCAGCGTGCCCCGGTTGGGAGTGGCGACAATCGTGCAATGGTAGTTGCTGCCGTCGAACCAAGGATCGTCGAAGCAATGCCGCAGCTCCGGTCCGGCCCGCTCGGCGAAGCCGGCGCGGCACGCAGTCTTGGAGCCGTCTTCGGCCGCTCTGAGCTGGTTCCACAATTCGGTTTGCTCGGGCGCGCGAAGGGCTTTGACCTCAGCCGACTCGAGCTGCGCCCAGACGTTGTACAAATGCCGTCGCCCCGCCCGCTCGGGATCGATCGAAAAGAAATAGGCGAGAGAATTCGTTCCTGATTCCGGCCGGCCGCCGCTGTAGGCGATCGCCGAGAACAAGAACCCGTTGCCCATCGACGAGTTATCCAAGTCGTTGCGCACCCACTCCTTGAACAGCAGACAGTCCGGGTCGCGCAGATAGATGCCGTCGGCCTGTGAGTATCGTTGGTGCGGCGGATGGAAATGCGTCGCGTCGGGCTCGCCGCTCGACGCGAACAACGGGAGCTTGGCCACCTCGCCGAACCATTCGCCAAACGGAACGGTCGACGATTGCAAAAAAACGATCGCCTTGCGGGCCCGAGAGATGTCGCGGCGATACGTTTCGACCTCGCGATCCAAGAGATCGAGTTCGGGGGCGAATCGTTCGCTCCCTTCCAGCACCGAATCGAACAGCGGGTTGAGCCGCAATTCGCGATTCAAGAGCGCCTGCCGCACTTCGTCAAAAAACTCGACCGCGCCGTTGGATTCTTCCAAATAATCCCGCCCGCGCTCCAGCGCGGCGTACAGGATCGAATGCAGCGAGCGATTCTGCGGACAAGACATTCGCCTGCAGTGATCCACCGCTGCCGCATACGAGGCTAGCAAGATCGGCCAGCGGCGCTCCGGCGGCAGATGATCGGTGCGCGGCTTGAACCAATCGATTGCGCCGGCGCCGGAGCGATAACCGTCCGGATCGATGCCGAATTGCTCCCAACCTTTCGCCGGAATCTCGCCGGCGAGGACCTGTCGCGCCAGATACATGGCGCTAAATGCATCGAAATCGGGCTGCTGATGCGAGACGAGCCAAACGTCTCCGTTGCCGCTGCCGAGCCGCTCGCCAATTCGT
Source organism: Pirellulales bacterium (assembly GCA_035939775.1). Taxonomy (NCBI): domain Bacteria; kingdom Pseudomonadati; phylum Planctomycetota; class Planctomycetia; order Pirellulales; species Pirellulales bacterium. Next base: position 14,321 of record DASZFO010000204.1, read on the forward strand.
TCGGCATTGTGCAATACGGCCGCGGCGGCCGAGGGATACTGACCCTGTGAGCGATGGAAATGATGATCGAGAACCGGCAGCGTTTCACGGTCGAGTCCCCAACAGACCCCGCCGACGTCGACGGCCAACTCATTCTCGTGCAGCACCGCCGGCTCGGCGCTAGAATTGATTCGCGCCGCCGCGGCCGACGTGAAGCGCGTGCCGAAGCGAACGAAGCGATATTTGAATTGGCTCATCCTACGTTTTTAAATCATTGGCCGGCGCCCAACAGCCGGTTCGTGATCGTCGCGAATCGCGCACGCTCCGCGGGATTCTTGAGCAGCGTCGAGTCGATCAGCTTCTGCTGCCGCGGTTTGAACGAAGTCCATTTGCCGTTTTCGAGCCTCAAACCATCGGTGGCCAGCATGTCCGATTCACGCCCCGTCAAGACCAGATCGATCTGGCCGTTGCCCGAATCGTAAAAGACGCGCAGCGCCGGCTTCACCACGAGCGCGAACTGGAATTTCCAAGTGTGCTTGGCGGCCGCGTCGGCCAACTCCAGCTTGTTGAGCGAGGCGGCAGTCGTCTGGCTCAAATCCAAGAGCGCTCCGCACAACGGTCCGCCGTCGGTCATGCTGAAGGCGAGCGTGTCGGGCGTGCCGTCCCCGTCTTCATCGAGGAGCTTGCTGTACAGGCCGGCCGGCCAGGGATCGGGCGTTTCGGCAGCCGGCTCCTGCGGCTTGAGCGCCATGAAATTCTTCACCTCGTCGAGATGCACATGATAC
>DASZFO010000205.1 GCA_035939775.1 Pirellulales bacterium
CTCCGCGAACTCGTGCCGTTGGCCTACAGTCTGAATCGCCGCGCGGAGGCGCTCCGCTATGCCGTCAAGCTGGCCGAGCAGGAAGATTCCGATTCGGCGCTCCCGCGCCGGATCGGCTCATACGTCGCGGAACAGGGCGAATTGAAACGGGGGGCGAAGTTGTTGGAAAAGGCCCTCCGCATTGAAGAAGCCGACTCCAAGCCGACGGCGGCCCAGACGCAGATTCGCGTCGAGTTGGGGCGGCTGTATTTCCTGATGGCCCACTATGCCGATGCCGCTCCGTTGTTCGACAAAGTGCTGCCGGCCTTGGAAAAGCCAAAAGACTTCGGTCTTACCGCCGACGAATCCCGGAAACTGATTGGCGACGACGGCCTGACGTACGAACTCATCGGCGCCACCTTCCTCGAAGTGAACCGTCCTCAAGCCGCGAGCAAAGCTTTCGAGAAGCTGAATGAATTCGCGCCAAACGCGGCGGTGCTAGCGCTGAATCTGGCTCGTGTGGATGAGAAATCGAACCGTCCCGCCGAAGCCCTCAAGAAGCTTGAAACGTATTTCGATTCGCATCCGGCCGAGTTAAGTCCGGCATCGCTCGAGTTCCTCAAGACCGCTCTGGGCGAGGTCCATCAATCGGATCAGTTCCTGCCGCGTCTCGAAAAGCTGCATGGAGCGCTGCCGGAATCCGTCGCGCTGGATTTCTTTCTCGCCGAGCAATACCGTCAGTTGGGCAAGCTCGCCGAGGCCCGGCCGCTTTATGAGGCGGTGCTCAAGAAAGCGCCCACGGCCGAGGCCTATCGCGCGCTGGTCGAGGTCTATCGCAAGACGGACCAGACCGAGGCGCTATTGAAGATGCTCGGCGACGTGGTCGAAAAGAGCGGCTCGTTCGAGGTCTTGGACAAGGACGCCAAGGGCGTGACCGGCGACAATCGACTTGCCGCCAAGCTCTACCAGATTGCGCGCGACCAACTTGGCAAAGCCGACAAAGCCGATGCGACGGCCCTGCGCGGGGCGGCCGCCTTGGCCGCCGAGCGGAAGCAATTCGACGTCGCGGAGGAATTCTACAATCTGGCCCTCAAGGCCGACCCCAAGGACAATGCTGAGATGCTATTGTCGTGGGGTCTCGAATTGTTCTTGGCCCAGAAGGACGCCGCGGCGGCCAAGGTCTTCCAGCGCGGCATCGACGAAGGAAAGCTGCCGGACGACAAGCCGGCCTTCGAGTTCTATCTGGCGGGAGCGCTCGAAATGGAAGGCAAGACCGACGAGGCGTTGGCCGTCGTCCGCAAGATTATCGAGCAGAAGAAGCCGAAAGACGCCCGCTATGCCGCCCGGCTGCCGTGGATCCTGTTCCACGCCAAGTGCAACGAAGAGGCGTATAAAGCATATAAGGAATTGATCGCCCGTTTTGACGACGATTTTTCGTCCGAGGAGAACCGCGATACGCTCCGCGAGGCCCGCGAGGCGCTCTCAAGCGTTTGCGTCACGCTGAAGAACTTGCCCGAGGCCGAAGAATGGTTGCAGCAGGCGCTCGATGAGTTTCCGGACGACGTGGGCGCCCACAACGACCTGGGCTATCTCTGGGCCGATGAAGGAAAGCACCTCAAGCGGGCTCTGGCGATGATCCAGCAAGCGATCGCAGCCGAGCCGGAAAATATCGCCTATCGCGATAGCCTCGGTTGGGCGCTTTTCCGCCTGGGCCGCGACGACGAAGCAATCGAGGAACTCAAGAAAGCCACGGCCGGCGAAAGCCCGGACGCCACGATCCTCGAACATTTGGGCGACGTTTACGAGCACGTCCATAAATCCGCCGATGCGCTCGACACCTGGAATCGGGCCCTCAAGGGATACGAGAAAGACAAGGATGACGAAAGAATCAAAATCGTCCACGAGAAGATCGTGAAGTTGCAATCCGCGGTTCAGGCACAGAAGTGAGATCGGAGATTCGTATGGCAGGTCATTCCCATTGGGCTAATATCTCTCGCAAGAAATCCCTGGTCGACAACAAGCGCGGCAAGCTCTGGAGCAAGCTGGCCAAGGCGATCATCGTGGCGGCGAAGTTGGGGGGCGGCGATCCGGCCATGAACCTCCGCCTTCGCTATGCGATCGACGCCGCCCGGGCCGTGAGCATGCCCAACGACAACATCAACCGGGCCATCAAAACGGGCAGCGGCGAGCTGGCCAGCGGCAATCTCGAGGAAATGTTCTACGAAGGATATGGCGCCGGCGGCGTGGCCGTCATGTGCGAAATCCTCACCGACAACCGCAACCGCACGGCACCCGAAATCCGCAAAATCTTCGAGATGTGCGACGGCAAGCTCGGGGCGACCGGCTGCGTCGCCTGGATGTTCGAGCGCAAGGGGTTGCTCATGATTCCGGCCGATAAGTTGGACGAAGAGAAACTCCTGGAAGCGGCGCTCGAGGCGGGAGCCGACGACGTGAAGCGGAACGGCGATAAGTTCGAGGTCACCTGCGATCCGCAATCGTTCGGCGCCGTCTGCGAGGCCCTAACCGCCGCCGGCATCGAACCGGAATCGAAGGAAATCACGCGGCTCCCCACATCGACCGTCGATCTCGACGATCCGGAAACGGCCCGCAAAGTGCTGAACCTCATGGAACGGCTAGACAACCACGACGACGTGCAAAGTGTCGCCTCGAACTTCAACATCCCCGACGAGGCGATGGCCCAGATTGCGGGCGGATGAGCCCGGTATCCGTTAAGGCTCTCGTTCCCAGGCAGAGCCGGGGAACTAGGCCTCTCGCCGCCCGCCTTCGACATTCGTTGGATCGAACACCAGTGGTTCCTCCGACGTCGGGTCGCCGATCCGAATGCTCTTGCGGCCGGCCAGGAGATCGTCGATCAATTGTCCGACGATTTCCGCGCGCCAGCCTTGGGCCAAAGCCGGCGGCTCGTCGCCGCCGTAGCCCATCCGGAAGGCGATCAATTCGCGAACGTCGCTCGCTGTGCCGACGATGCTTGGGGCGATCTGCGCCGAGCGGCAGATGCTGGAGAGCGCCGCGGAGAGAAACTGTCCCAGCAGGTTGATTTGATTTGGCGTCTCGCGGCGCTCGGTGCGTGGCAACTCGGATTCGGGCAGATCGAGCGCCAAGGCGACATGCTCGGCTAACTTGGGGAGCAGGCGCTGCAAATCGCCGCGATCCAGCCCGCGGACCGCGCGGATTTGCTTCGGATCGGCGGAGCGCCGCTTTGCAAGTTCGACGATCAGATCGTCGCGAAGCACGCGGCGGACCGGCGAATCGCGGCGGGCCGCCTCCGCCTCGCGCCAGCGCCACAACTCGCGGACGATCGCCAGCGACCGGCTTGAGAGGCCGTTGGTCCCCGAGACGCGCCGCCACCGCTCGGCAGAGCGCGCCGTCTCGACGTCGTCCTGCCAGGCGGTCATTTCGGTCTGCATCCATTCGAGCCGGCCCATCGCGGAGAGCTTGGCGTGCAGCCGGTCGCGGATCGCGCGTAAATACCGCACGTCGTCCAGGGCGTATTCAATCTGTTGCTGGCTCAGCGGCCGTCGGCGCCAATCGGTTCGTGTCTCGCCCTTTTGTGGCCGCTCTCCAAGCACCTTGGCCAACAGCGCTCCGTAACCGGCAGGATACTCGTAGCCGACCAGCCCGGCGGCGATCTGAATGTCGAACAGCCGAGCCGGCCGCCGGCCCGCCGCCGCAAGGCAGAAGACCAATTCCTCGCGTCCGGCATGGACAATGGTTTCATGCCCGCCGGAAGCGATTGCTTCCCAAAAGGGGGTCACGTCGCCGGCCGTGAGCGGATCGATCACCGCCAACTCTTCGCCGACCGCCACTTGAATCAGGCATAGATCGGAGCGGTAGGTGTCTTCGGAAACGAACTCGGTGTCGAAGGCGATGGTCTCGACGCCGGCCAGCCGAGCCGTAAAGTCGGCGAGTTGACCGGCGGTAGTGATGTGCAGGTGCGACAAGGGAACGGGAAGGGGGCCAGGGGCTCGGGACTGGAAAAGTTGCCGTCGCTCAGTCCTCGATCATACTAAGCGGCGACCTGCCAATCGAAAATGGCAAATCCACGTGTTCAATTGGAAGGCGGTCTCATCGTGCTGCCATGTCGAGGATTGTGCTTCGCGCCGCTCGGTTGTAAAAAATCGCGGTAGGCGATTCGTCATCGCTGCGAACGGCACGTCGTATTTCCGAGCTCCCAACCCCAGCCCCGACCGTGCGTGAAGTCCTTCTTCGTCCGAACCTTCGAGCGATCTACGTGGCGATGGCCCTGCCCGCGGCGCTCCTGATCGTCGGGCTGGCGATCGGTCCTTGGCAGCCCGCCGGCTTGCTTCGCGCGGTCGGCTGGGTATTGGCCGCGATTGGCGCGCTTTTGATCTGCCTTTTTGTCTGGCAATGTCGCCAGCCGCGGATGGCTTATGAGGCCGGGCATCTTTTGCTCTATCTGCGGTCCGGGCCGCCGATCCGGTTGCCAGTCGAGTTAGTGCAATGTGCCTTTCTTAGCGCCGGGCCGACGCAGGTTCCCGGCAGTGGCGAAAGGCGCACGGCCAATCTCGTGATCCGGCTCGATGAAAAGGCAGCGGATTGGGCGAACGTCGCCGTGAAGCCCGCGCTCGGTCGGTGGTCGGATGGCTACATCACCGTTCACGGCGCGTGGTGCGAGCCGCTCACGCTGGACGCCGTTCAGCGATTGAATCTGCGACTGCACGAACTGAATCAACCTGCGGTCGAATCGTCGACAACCCAAAAGGTGAATCCCTCATGACCGCTCTCCTGGTGAGCGTGCGCGACGCCGACGAGGCGCGAGACGCACTCGAAGCGGGTGCCGACCTGATCGACGTCAAAGAGCCCAGCGCCGGCTCGCTCGGCGCCGCGTCGCCCGCGATGATCGCCGCGATCGTCCGCGTCGTCGGCTCGCGGCGGCCCCTGAGCGTCGCGCTGGGCGAAGTCGCGGCGAGAGACGCCGACTTGAAACCGAGCGTTGACGGCGACCACTATTTCAACGGCATCCAGTTCGCGAAGCTGGGCCTGGCGGGCTGCGCGGCTCGACCGGCTTGGCGCGACGATTGGGGGCGCGCGCTCACCGAATTGCCCGCAAGTGTTTCGTCGGTCGCTGTCGTCTACGCAGATTGGCAAATTGCGCATTCGCCCGAGCCAGGCGAAGTGATCGACCAAGGGAATCGGCTCGGCTGCCGGGCTATGCTGATCGACACTTTCGACAAGCGCGGCCGTGGCCTGCTCGGCCTATGGTCGATCGACGAATTGCGGACGCGCATCGCCGCTGCCCGTGCGGCCGGAATGCTCATCGTTTTGGGGGGCCAAGTGACGGAACTTCACCTACCACGTCTGCTACCGCTCGAAGCTGACTTCATCGCCGTGCGCGGCGCCGTTTGTCGCGGCGACCGCTCCGGCCGCCTCGACCCGGCCCGCGTCACTCTGCTCAAGCATCGACTCAATCCCGGGCGCAATCGATTAAGTTGCTAGTCGGCGTCACGCGATTCCGCTCGTGAGCGTGTCAGTGACCGAGGCCGCTACGATCGAGCCGGCGCTGAGCGTGACACCCGCCGGAGGCGCTATGATCGCGGTGTTGGTCAGAGTCCCCGTGGCGGTCGCGCTGAGCGTCGCGAGGACGGTATAGGTGATCGAGCTGCCCGGCGCCAGAGTGATATTATTGCTGATACTGCCGCTGCCGGATGCCGAGAAGCCGGTGGCCCCCGTCGTCCCTACGGCGGTGAATGTGTCCCCGGTGAGCTGCGCATTGGCGGCCAGGTTATCGCTGATCGTCGCGCCGGAAATCGTGCTCGGCCCCATGTTGGTCACCACGATCGTATACGTGTTGATGGCGCCCCCTTCCAGAATCGAGCCCTCGGCGCCCGTGACGCTCGAGCCGCCGTGATTATCGATCTTGGTGATACGCAAGCCGGCCGTCGGCACAAGCGTGTCGGTATCGACGGCCGTGTTGTTCGCCAAATTAGTGTCCAGAATGTCGGCGGGCGGCGTGACCGTCGCCGTGTTGGACAATGTGCCCGTGGCCGTGGGGCTTATCGTGCCCGTGACCGTGTAGGTCACGCTGGCCAAGTCGGCCAGATTGACCGTCGAATCGGTGAAGCTCCCGCCGGCGGCGCCGTTGGCGGAAAACCCGTCCGTCCCCGTGACCGTCCAGGTGAGCAGCGTGGCCGGCAGCGTGTCGGTTACAGCCGCCCCGACGACGTTGCTTGGCCCGAGGTTGCTGGCCACGATCGTGTAAGTGATCGAGGCGCCTGGAATGGCGATGCCGGTCGAAGGAGTGATGCTTGACCCACCCTTGTTGTCGACCTTAGTAATGGCCAAATCGGCCGGATGCTGGATGATATCCGTGTCGGTCGCCGTGTTGTTGGTCAGATCGACATCGATCGCGCCAGGCCCAGGAGCGACGTTCGCCGTGTTGCTCAGGGTGCCCGTGGCTGAGGCGCTGACATCCGCGAGGACCGTGTAGGTGATCGTGGCCCCCGATGGCACGTTCACGGTGTCGCTGATGTTGCCGCTGCCGCTGGCGGTGAAGCCGGTCGCCCCTCCCGATTCAACGGCTGTGAACGTGTCGCTGGTGATCTCGGCTGGGAACGCGTCGGTCACGCTGGCGCCGACGGCGTTGCTCGGGCCGTTGTTGGTCACCGTGATCGTGTAAGTGATCGTATTGCCGGCCAAGATGGCGCCGGTCGTGCTGGTGACGCTCGATCCGCCGACGTCATCTTCCTTGGTGATTGCCAGATCGGTTTCGACGCCGCTGGCGATCCCATTGACAAAGAGGTTGGTGTTCCCCGAATCGAGCAAGTCCTTGACGATCACGCTAGCGAGGATCGTTTCGTCGGCAAGGCCATTGATGAAGACGTTGCCGTTGCCGGAGATATTCAGCAAGGCATTGGCGGCGTAAACCGTTCCCGTCAAATTGGCGCCCGACGCGGAAATCGTGATCGGCGTCGAGGCCGTCCGTGCCTGGAAGATCACAATGCCTTGGAATTCGCCCGCGCCAGGGGCGCTGAGGGTCACGTCGGCATGGCCGCTGAAGACGATCGGACCGACCTTCTGGGAAGGCGTCGTGCTCGGGCCGTTGTAGATCGTAACGCCGTCACCGGTCAGACTTGCATTACCGCTAACGCTGAACCCGCCTCCTTGGATGATATACGTGCCCGGCAGCAAGGTGACCGAGGCATGACCCGAGATGAAGATTCCGCCGGTGTATGTCCCGGGCGAAAGCGTCACGGTCGAATGATTGCCGATGTATTGAGCGCCAAAGAACGGCGCCGTGGGAATCGGCGCCGGCAAAGCGGCGAGCGGATCGGGTGTGGGCGTCACGCCGGTAACGATGTTTCCTTCGAATCTCCCCTTGCCGGTGTGCTTCAAGCCGCCGGTCACGAAGATGTCGTTGGCGACTACGTTCCCATTCCCGGTAACGAGACCGGCGGCCTTGTTACTCGAGTCGATCACGATGTCGGCGTTGGTGACAAAGATCCCGCCATTGCCAGTCCGGGTTAGCGAGTCAACCGCGGTGTGGTCCAACAAGAGGATGCCGACGTTCGCAGTCGGCACGGGCAACAATTGGTGCGGGGTGATCGTTGCCGCCAGCATGGCCCGGGGCTCGAGCATTTCCGCCACGAGCGTTCGGCGACGGGATCTCGCCTGGTCGCGCGATCGCGCTCGGTGGGACGATTTGGAAGGTGACCGTGAATCCTGCTTGCGCGCATTTCGCCAAAGATCGATTAACATCGTACACCTCATTTCGTCTTTCGTAGTTCTTGCCCTGAAAGGCGAATCATGAGATTCGCACCGTCCCACGATTGGGTGGACGATGCTTAGCAAACGACGTTCCCAAATCGTCGCCGTGCCTCGCGCGGCGTGAGTCGGAAAACAAAGTTAATGAAAACCTCGACGATAGCGGTGGGCCGCTTTGTGGGCACTGATTACATGGTGGCAATGCCCACCGTCTTCGATTCGCGCAGGGTGACTTCTATCTGGCCGCTTTGAATCGCCAACGATCAATCGCTGAGGTCCTTAATTCGAGTTAGTCGATTCTATTCGATTCTGAATTCGCGACTTTAGCTTCCACCACAACTCCTAAATGCCAGCCGGCGCGCAGCAACTTTGCGGGGGCCGAAGAAGGGCAGGAGACACGATTCGTTTCTGATTCCGGTTCGTGCGACATTGCACATGGACACGTAGCGGAAACCAGCACGAACAGATGGTCGCCCAGTGAAGTGCGGAGCCTTCCGGGACGGAATCATCGCGATTTGGGATCCGTCGGCCGAGGATGGGCGAGGAGCATGATGACGCCGTAGCTCAACAAGACCGCCGCGCCGGCGAAAACGACGCGAAGATCGTTCGGCCGGATTAAAAGGCGCAACGCGACAAAGCCGACTCCCACGCCGACGAAATAGCTCATCCCGAGCATTTCCCACTTGAGCGTGACGTAGGCCATTACGATCGGTCCCAGAATTGCGCCAAGGACCAAAACCACGATCATGGGAACGGCAGGCACTTTGGCAAGCCACTCGACGCCGCCCGAAAACGCAATCGCCAGCAAGACTCCGACGATCGTCACCAATAGAAACAAGGCCGACATTGGATACGTGGAGCGCTGTTGCATGGCGGCGGCAAAGAAGTACCAAGTGCGAAGTACGAAGTACAATCGGGATGATTCGTGTCAGAGTGTGCGGTCGCTCGCTGCCCTCATTTCGTACTTTGTACTTCGTACTTGGTACTTGATTTGGGCTACTTCTCCAGTTCCTTCAAATCGATCACGTGTCCGTCGGCCCGGTTGCCGAGCAGCTTCAGGCAGCTCGGATCGATCGTTTCGAGGAGGTATCGCACCGAGCCATCGCCCAGTGCCGCGACCACGATCCCGCCGCTATGGTCGCTGCCGAAGCCGCCCACGTAATTCGGAAGCTCCCAGACGGGTGGATGCTTTGGCTTTGGAGGCGGCGGCAAAATGGGAGTTCCATCTTCGCGCAGCGCGATCGGCTCGGGAGTTGTTGGACGTTCGATCGTGACGGGCATCGCCGGAGGAAAATCGGCGACGGGCGTCAGCGGCGGTTGGTCCCCAGCCACAATGGGAACGGGGCCCTCCCCGTACGGGCTCATCCTGAATCTCGCCGGCGGCAATTCGGTGGATGGCGGGACGAGCGACTCGGTCGGATTGGCCGGGTCCGGCGGCGGGCCTGCCACGAATGACTGCGAAACGAGGGCTCGCGGCCCGGTCCGATTCAGATCGGTCCCGGTGTTCCGCAAGGTCGCCCTCGTCCCCGACGTCCATCCGAGGTCTGTCCCATTCCCTTCGCTCTGTTTCTCGGCGACGAAGAGCGTGTACGCTAGCCCGTCCGTAATGTCTTTCGGCCGCAACTGGCTGTTCAAGAAGAAGACGCCGCGATTGTCGGCATCGATTAGGCTCTCGGTGTCGTTTTGGCAAGCGGCATAGCTGCTGTGCGGCCCGTCATCGATTACCGTGTCCGACGGGCAGATCAGCTCCGGCAGCCGCAAGTTGCGAACCGCGGCATTCTTGGGATCGTAAACGCTCGTGGTGAAATCGATCTTCTCGTAGGCCAGCCGCTCATCGAGATACGGCAAGAGCCGCTCGATCCAGCCATGATGCAGGCCGCGGGCCCGGCTGAGGATTGGCCCCTTGAGATCAGTTACGCCGGGCGGATAGTAGCCGTAGGCCGACTCATAACTCGCGGTTGCCAAGGCAATCCGAAGCAGGTTGTTTGCGCAGGCCGACCGCCGCCCCGCCTCTCGGGTCGCTTGCAGAGCGGGTAACAAGAGCGCGAAGATGATCCCCAAGATGGCGATGCAGACCAGGAGTTCCACCAGCGTGAATCCGCGCTGCCGGTATGTCATGGTTGTTCCCGTCTCGTGGCCGACCCTGCCAGCGTCGGCAGCCTGATATCGCGTTGCCGTCGCCGATGGCTCCGGGTTAAACGAAATGTCGTGTGGCAACCGATTGCAAATCATCGATGCACCGCCAAACTGTTGATCAAGTGGACCAGCGGCAGGAACCAGCCGACCACAAACATCATTACCGCTGCGCCGGCCGCAAGAATCAAGAGGGGAAGCAGGACTTGGCCAATCGCATGGAGCCGATAATTGAGGCGCCGCTCGCCGCTGCTGGCCGCCTCGGCGAGTGCCCAGGGCAGGTTTCCGACCCGCGCGGCAGCCTTCAAGATCGCGGCGTCGGTCTTCTGGACTAGCTTTGCGGCGCGAAAACTGTCGGACCAGTCGCGTCCGCTTGCAATGTCGGCTGCAGCATGCTGCAGCCGCCAACGAATCAGCCGTCGGGGATAGCTATTCGCCAGATAATCGAGCGCCGGCTTAAGCGGATACTCACGTCCCGCGACCAATCCCAGCCAGCGCAGGACCACGGCCGACTCCCGCGGCGCCATGAACCGCGCCACGATCGGCAAATCGAATTCGATCCATCCCAAAGCGCGAAGCGCGACATAGATCGACACGACCCCCACAGGGATCATCAAGAAAAAGGAGAAGAATAACGAATAGGGTGAGGCGGTCAAATGGAAAACGGCCCGCGTCAAGGGGGGCAACTTCTCGTGAAAGTCGGAATAGATCTTTTCGAACGCCGGACCGATCTTGATCGCCATGAACGGCATGACAAAGCCGCCGATCCACATGAGATAGACCAAGTCGATCAAGCGAATGGGAGCAATGCGGGTGAGCCCTGCCGACCAATTACGATCGGCCGCCGAGCGCAGGGCCGCCCCCAACGCGCCGACGACTTCGCCGATCCGCGCGGCCACGGCGCTGCGCGGCGGCAAGACGCGGCGATTCCGCTGGATGGCCTCGGAGAACGGCATTCCCGCCGCCAGGCAATCGGCCAGCGCCGTCGAACGCGAAAAGCAGACCCCTCCCTCCTCTTCGCCAAAGGCGCGCGCCGCCGCTTCGAGTGGAATCCCCCGATCGACCGAAATCGCCAACAATTCCAACAACGCCAGCCGCTGCGACTGGCGGAGTCGAAAGACGGCCGCGCCCCAGCAGCCAATCGCCACTGACCATAAGCCGATCGCCAAGCCGCCCGTGAATACCGCGAACACGCCAAGCACTCCGAGCGCCAGCAGCAGCCAACCGATCAACCGCATCATCGTCTGCAGCGCGTCTGCCGGCGGCTTGCGGCGCGGATAAACGAGCCGCAACGCGATGAGCACCGCGCAGCCAATCATCAGCAGGCTTACTGCGCCGGAAAAACTCGGCGCCGGCAGTGGCTCCTCGAACGGTGTGGACTTCAAGTTGTATATCAATTGCGTTATCAAAACGCCGAATTGCCCGACCAACCGCAACATCAACAAGATGAGTGTCATCACTCCAAGAAACACCGCTGGCGGAACGACGGCCTTTACCAAATCGGCTTGAAGCTGCACCCGGCGCGCCTCCATTTGAGACACAGCGTCCATCGCGTCGGGCAACAACGATTGGCGTTCTCCCCACGCAACAATGGGTTGAATCGAAGACGCAATTTGAGGGAAATGGCTCATCGCCTCCGCGAGTTGTGCGCCCGATTCGACCTGCCCGGCAAGGCAGCGCGACACGGCGGCCAAATCGGCGTCGCGAACTCCATCGGCCGCCAGCCGAAGCGCATCGGGCAACGGCACGCCGTTCGTTAGGAGCAGTCGCAATAATTGGGCGAATTCCGAAAGCGCGCTGAATCGCCATAGCGGGCCGAAGAGGGGCAGTTGATTGAGCAACTGCCGCCGCCACTTCGGCCCGATTAGGAGCGCAGCCGATCCCACCATGAAAATGACCGCGGCAACTCCCATCTGCAAGCCTGCGACGTGCTGCGAAATCCATTCACAGACTTGCACTCCTGCTCTTACGAAGCTTGGAATGCCCGCATGATGGGTTTCGGTGATTGAGGCCAATGTCGGAACAATCGAAACGGCGAAGAATAGCGCCACGGCCGCGAGCAGGAACACGAGAAACGCTGGGTAGGCCACGGCGAGCCAGACGCTGCGGTAAACGTCGTCGGTCTGTTGGCGGAAATGAACGAAATCTTCGAGCACCTGGCCGAGCTTCCCGGTGTGCGCGCCGGCGGTCACGAGGGCTTGCAGGTGACGCGGCAGAGCGCCGCGCTCAGCGGCGAGCGCCTGCTCGAGCGATTGGCCGCGCTCGATCGCCGCGGCAATCCGCTCGAACGCCGCGGCCAGCCGGCGTTTGCGCAATTCGGCCGCCGCGGCCCACAGACCCGGCGCCAGCGGCAGTCCGGCGTTGGTCAACTCGGCCACGCGGCCGGCCAATTCCGCCGCGTCCGCCGCGGAAAGCGGCTTCGCGTTCGGCGGTGGCGAATCATTCGGCGGCGGTTGCGGTTCGTTCACGATTCGATGAGATCACGGACATGTAGCTGAATTCGCCAGAACTGGGTATTTACTTGACTCCACCGACCCCAACCTGTAGTGTTGGGGCATGGCTGAGGATTATCCTAAAACGCTTATGGATTTTGAGCATCGCTTTGCCACGGACGAGGCATGCCGAGATTACTTGCTTGCTCTCCGCT
>DASZFO010000206.1 GCA_035939775.1 Pirellulales bacterium
ATTCGAGTTATGAGTTATGCAGGATTTTGCTTGCGTCCTTCGTGGGCGCCAGCTTCGATTCGATGTATCGACGATGCACGTCGAGATAAGTCTTTAGGATCAGTTCCGTCGCGACATTATCGTCCATCCATCGCGTGGAGAAGCCCGGTAGGTCGGGGTCGATCGCTAGCCGCGCGGCCGCGATTAAGTGGGCGATGAGATCGTGCGGGTCTTCGTCGCCCACGGCGAAGCGGATCGTTGTGGGGCTGATGCCCGCAGCGCGCTGGGCGGCTTCGTCCAGCTCCGAATGGGTCGTCAGGCCGGGACAGCTCACGATCGTGTTCGATTGCCCGAGGCTGATCATGTGGGCGAAGGTCGGATCGAGGCAGTCGAAGAACCGCTGGAATGTTGCGCGGGAGAGTGTGGGCATGTCGATCGTGAACAGTGGCGCGGAGAGACCAAGGAAGAGCGATTGCCGGCAAAGTTCGGCATTCGGATCGTCGGGCAGCGCGTTGCAATGAACGCGCACGTCGGGGTGCGAGGCGAGAAACCGCGCGAGGATCGCCGTGTTGATGCACTTGGTGAGCATCCGGACATCGAGCGTGCGGATGCCTTGCAGCACTTCGAAGGCGCTGTCGGCGTGGAGGAAGCCCCCTTTGACGTAATAGACGTTCCAGAACAGCGTCTGCTCCCACGATTTGTCGCCGACGCTTTGCCCCTTGGGAATGAACATGTCTTCGTTGCGGCCGATCACGACGCCGGCGATGGCCGAGCCGGTGCCAGTGAGATCCTTGGTGTAGCTGTGGATGACGAAGTCGGGGCGCTCGGCCGGATCGGAGCGCTGCAGCGGCCGGGCAAGGAACGGCGTGCCGACCGTGGCGTCGAGCAGCACGCGCAAGCCCGCCTCGTGCGCCGCCTTGCAGATGCCCGGCACGTCGAGCACGTAGCCGTGCGGGTTGCAGGGGGACTCGAGATAAACGTAGGCATGACGCTGCGAAGTAGCGCCGAGAGAACGGTCCGCGGCACCCTCACCACCGTTCGACAAGCTCACGGCAGGCTGGCCCTCTCCCGAAGGAGAGGGAGACGGAGAAAGCCGGTCCGCATATTTCATCTCGGTGTTGGCCCAAGCCGCCCGGAAATCGGCGACGGTTGGGCCTTGAAACTGCTCGACGGCGATCGCCAGGTTCGACGGCTTGGCGTACCAGTCGTGAATCAACTGATGCGCGCCGCCGTAGAGATGCTGCGACGCGATCAGCACGTCGCCATGCCCGAGCACGTGGGCCAGCGCGGCGTCGATGGCCGCCATGCCGCTGCCGAAGTTCCAGGCCAGGTATTCGCGCGTGTACGGGCCGGCTTCTAAATCGACGATGTAATTGGCCAGCGAGAGCGACGTGGGGTTCAGCAGCCGCGAGTAAATCTGCTCGAGGAATTCCTTCCCCGCGAAGGCTTCCGCGACCCAATCGGCGCAGGCGTAGACGTAGGTCGCGGTGCGGGCAATCACGGGCGTGGCCGAGAAGATGGCGGTCACGTTGTCGAAAATGGCATACGGTCCTTTGGCCGATTGCGTGCTGAGGCTGTAGCCGAGCGATTGGTACGCGCGGCGAAAGGGATTCTGCAGCGTGTCGAGCAACTTGGCGATTTGGAACGAGAGAAACTTCTTGGCGTTGAACCAGGCGATCCGGTCGCTGCGGTCGAGCGAGTCGATCGATTCGGCGGTGATCCGCCAAAGTTGGTCTAGATCGCCGCCGGCGGCATACAGGTGGCCGACGATCCGAGAGAGCGTCCGGCCGTAATCGGAGTCGGCGGCGATGTGAAAGTGCGCGAGTTGCTCGGCCGCGAGCGCCGCGGCGCCGACCGCCTCGGTCGAGCGGCGCAGCGGCGAGAGGCCGCGCATGGCTTGAAGTTTCTGCGACTCGTTGGAACTCGTCATGGCGAAGTCCTTGGGAAGCATGTCCGTGGCGACGCCGAATTGATTCAACCGGCCACGAAGAATTGTAGCCGGTCGAAGAAGTGTCATCGGGCCGATTTGGCCGGCGGGTGCGGCGATCGCAAGTCGGGACGCCGTGGAAGATATCTCAAATCCAGCGCCGTTTTGCTCGCCAAAAGTCGGCGCGGCGATAGGCACATAGCCCATCTTTTCGGGGGTTTGACAACGAAAAAGCTCATTCAATAAGCGCAAAAAACTCATCGACTTCTATCGCGTTCGGACGTATTCTCGACTTAGCCGGCGCGCGGCCGCTTGTCGCCGCCGGCCGAGTTCGAGGCCGGTAAGCGCGGTTCCAGATTTCTCCATGCCATGTTGCTGGCTCGAATTGGGATGACAAAAAATTGCAGAAGTTTTCTGAAATTTCTGCGTGCAATTTCCTGAGAATCTGATTAGCCTGGGGTTAATCCATTCGTAAGGCCGGTTTTCCCGGAAAGACTTGAATTGAAGGCGGAAGTTCAGCTTGCCGTCCGCTTCGAGGACGGCGAAAGGCATTGATTGCGCGGTTCAAGGCGTTGATTGCGCGGTTCGCAGTGCGTTTGTGCCGTGGCAGATCATTGCCGCGGGGGCAGGCTCTCATTGTTTTTACTTCCAGGCGGAATCAAATCACCGCGGGATGTTCTCGTAAGTCTCATGAGGTAACGACATGATTCGGCGCGTCATCGGTTTGTCGGCAATTGCCGTTTTGGCTTCATCGGCGTTGGCTTCTACGGCTGCGGCGCAAACGAGTATCTTTTGGAACGGGACCGGCACCACTTGGAATTCAACGGCCGATTGGTGGACGACCGCCGCGGGGACGACGCCGGTCGCCGCCTTCTCCGGGGCGACGATCATCGCCAATTTCAACGCCACCGGCGTCAATAGCGCTCAGACGATCACGCTCGACGCCAGCCAGGTCGTCCAGGGAATCGTGTTCACGGGCACCGACACCGGCGGGGAAACGATCAACACGGGAGCGGGAACCAATACGCTCACCATCGGCACGAGCGGCATCGTGGACAATAGCGGCTCGGGAGCCGACGCGTTCAACTCCACTCTAGTATTGAGCGCCGCCCAAACGTGGACCAACAACTCGGCGAACACGCTCTCGATCAACTCGGGCGTTTCGCTGGTCGGCACGATTAACGCGGCTACCGCTTTGACCGTCAACGGCAGCGGGGCCACGTCGATCGCGGGAGTGCTGGCCAATGGCGGAGGCGCGAGTGCGAAACTGAGTTTGACCTATGGCGGCGCCGGGACGTTGACGCTCTCGAACACCAATACGTACTCGGGCGGAACCACGCTCTCGTCGGGCACGTTGACGGCCGCCGCCGCCGGGGCCTTGGGCACCGGCTCGGTCACGGTTTCGGGCGGCACGTTGACGGAATCCGCCGCCAATGCACTCAACGGCGCGACTCAGGCCCTCACCGTCAACGGCGGCTCCGCGATCCTCAACTTCGCCAACACCTATGGCGGCACGACCACGCTTTCGAGCGCCGCGGCTCCCGCGAGCCTCCCCACGATATCGCTCGATTTCTCAGGCGCCGGCGCCCCGGCCACGAACATCATCAACAACGGCGTCACGATCACCAACAACAACATCACCAGCGGATCCGGCTTGGCGCTCGGCGGCGGCACCTTGCGCGTCACCGGGTCGACCAACGCCGCGACGACTAACAGCCAGGCATTCAACGGAACGACCGTCATCGCGGGCCTTTCGACGCTCGCCATCAACAACTCGAGCGGCAACACGATCAACCTTGACCTGGGGACCATCACGCGCACCGCCGCCGGCGGAACGCTGAACTTCATGCAGCCAGCCAGCGGAACGAACAACTTCTACACGACCACCTCCAATCCGACATTCACCGGCGGGACGAACACCATTCTCGGCGGCTATGCGGTTTTCTCGCCGGTAGGCAGCGCCACACCGACGACTTGGGCCTCCAGCGCCGCCAGCGGCGGCACGGCCGGATTGGTTACCGGCCTGTCGAGCTATACGGTTGCCAACGGATCGACCGCGATCACCGCCGGCGCGGACATCGACGCCCAAGCCTCGCCCGCCACCGTGACCGCGATCACGATCAATTCGTTGAGGTTCAACACGGCGATGCCCGTGACAATCACGGGAACTGCCGCCAACACGATCACGGTCGCCAGCGGCGGGATTCTCGAGACCGCCGCGGTTGGCGCCAACGCGGTCACCATCACGGGGGGCAACCTCACCACCGGCAACGGCGCCGATTTGATCGTCAACCAATACAACACGGCCAGCCCCCTGACGGTCCTGTCCGCCGTGACCGGAACAACCGGCGTGACATTATCTGGGGGCGGAACGCTCGTCCTCGGCGGAGCCAACACCTACACCGGCGGCACTCGACTCAACGCCGGAACTCTGCAATTGGGCGACGGCACGACCAACAATTCCGCTACCTACTCCGGCGTCATCAGCGGCCCCGGCGGCGTCGTCGTGAACGGACCGGGAACCATTGCGTTCGCCTCCGCCACGGCGTTGAACAATACGTACACGGGGAACACGGTCGTCAACGGCGGCACGCTGTCGCTCGGCGGAAACTTCGGAGACACCAACACGGGAACGATTCGCGGTGTGCTCACGATCAACGCGGGCGGCAAGGTGGTTACGACCGTCAAGGACCAATTCGGCTATGGCCCCGTCGGCGTGGTGATGAACACTGTCAATATCAACGGCGGCACGCTGACCCTAAACATCCCCGCTGGCAGCAACGAAACCGCCACCGGATTGACCTTCAACATGACCGGTGGCACGATTGCCTCTCTCTCAACCGCGGACATGGATTTCTTCAACAGTAATGCCTTGGGTAATACGACACTCAACACACTGGCGACTTCGACGACCGCGGTCTTTTCTTCCCCGCTAGGACTGCGCGAAACCAATCCGACGATTACCGTCGCTCAAGGAACCGCGCCTGGGGGAATCGATCTGTTGGTCAGTGGAATCATTTTGGAACGCGGCGCCGGTACGGGAACATTGATCAAGGCCGGTCCGGGCACGATGGAACTCAGCGCGGCCAACACCTTCACTCGCGGTCTTACTATCAGCGGCGGAACCGTGCTCCTCGGCAATACGCTGGCCCTGCAGAACTCCGCCGCAACGCTCAGCGCCAACAACGATTTGACATTTGCCCCGATCGCGGCGCCGCTTACGAATTACTACGTTCTCGGCGGGCTCAACGGCAGCGCCAATCTTGCGCTTACCGATACCAGCGGCAATCCGTTGACGCTGGTGGTCGGTGGAAACAATACCACCTCGACCTACGGCGGCGCGCTGAGCGGCACGGGCAGCGCCCTGGTCAAGATCGGCACTGGATCCTTCACGCTCTCGAATACCAACAGCTACACCGGCGGCACGGTCGTTTCCGCCGGCACCCTGGTGGCGAGCAATGGATTGGCCTCGCTGGGCGGCGCCGGCCCTTTAACCGTCTATAATGGAGCGACGGTAGTCGACGGCGTTGCGCTCGACCAGACGTTCGTGAACGCCGCCAAGAACGACGCAAACTTCTTCGTTCTGGCCATGGGGGCCAGCAGCTCGAACAATATCGACTTCAGCGCCACGGGCGCGAATCTGCCGAGTGCGAGCCTTGGGGCAGCCGGCGCCGTCACGTACAGCGGAGCGTTCACCCCGTTTGGAACCTCGTACATCTTCGGTGGCGGAGGAGGCACGCTCAATTTCACCGGCGCGCTTTCGGGATCCGGTTACTCGCTCACGAAAATCGGCACCGGCAGCACACTGGCGTTGACCACGGCCGCCACGCTAACGGGACCTGTCACTCTGTCCCAAGGCATCATCAATCTCAACTCCGCGGCGACATTCCTGAATAGCTCGGGAGTGACGCTGTACGGAAACTCCGGCGAGAGCGTCACCTCAGCGGCGCCGTTTGCGGTCGGAAACGTCCCGTTGTCCGGCCCGGTCCTGTTTCTCAATGATGGCTCGGGAACAACTGACCACTTTGGCGCGCCCACCGTCAATATGAACGGCGGATCGATCGAGCTGCTCAGCTCCGGCAGCACCACGATCCAGAACTTGAACTTGAACACTCAGGGGCAAATCGTCAGCGCCCCCAGCGCCGCCGCGGGCAGCGCGGTCAACATCACCAATCTCACGCTCGGTCCCACCGCGTCGGCCACTTTCGTCAGCCAGACTGGCCCGATCGGCAGCGGGACCACGAACGTCGGCCAGGTTTACATCACCAATCTCACGCAGAATTCCAATCCGATCGCACTGAACAACGGCACGGCCACGATGCTCGGCGCGGGCTTGACGGTGCAATCCTCCAGCGCCACCGGCAGCACCGGAGATGGCCACACTTATTATGCCGCCTACGGCGCCAATGGCGTGACGCAGCTCACCGGCACCACAACGACAGTCGGCGCCGGGGGTAATGTCGTCGACGCCGGCGAGACCCTGACGGGCACAAGTTTTTCGGTTAACTCTCTGGTCTCGCAGAACGCCAATCTGGTTATGCCCGCCGGCAGTTCGATGTCGATCGCCAGCGGCGGTTTGATCTTTGGCGGCACTACTCACACAATCGGCCCTGCAAGCGCCCAAACCGCTAACATCACCGGTGGAAGCTTCGCGAACAACTACACGTTCTATCTCACAGCGAATAACGGCGGAACCGATGGCGCGACGGGCTATGCGTTTACCAACCTTAGGTTGACGGACAACGGCGGAAATCCCCTCACATTCGTCATGGCTGGGTCTGGCACGTTCCAAATCGGTCAGACCGGCACGGGCGGAGTTGGCACCGCAACTTACACTGGTCCGACGATCATCAACGGCGGTGTGTTGCGAACCAATATCGGCGGCGGGCTGGGAACGCTCAACGCCACGCCGACGATTACCGTCAACGCCGGCGGCACATTGATGGGAGGTGCCGGAGACTCCTTCGGTTTCACCGCCAACATCGACGTAATTACGCTCAACGACGGGACGATCACCGAAAGCTCGGGCACGATCCGGCAAACCCTCTGGAATACGGTGACGATGAACGGCGGCACGATCACTGCCCCGGCCGGCGCCGGCAACACCGGCGATTATTCGATCGATAAGGGACTTATCGCCACGTCCGACGCCGCCGGCAACCCAGCCGTCATTAACGCTCCGGCAGGGATTGGTTTGCAGAATGGCAATGGGGCCGGGACCGCCAACCCCTTTACAGTGAACCGTGGCCCGGGCGCCGTCGACTTGCTCATCTCCTCGGCGATTTTCAGCTTTACCGCCGGCAACGGTATTTCCTTCAATGGCGGCGGCATTACGGTCCTGACAGCCAACAACACGTACACCGGCGTTACGAACATCAACAGCGGCACCGTGCGCGTCGGCGCCGGCGCGAATGCCGGCAGCCTGGGAACCGGCGCCGTGACCGACAATGGCACGCTGGTCTACAACCGGTTCGACAACATCACCTTCGCCAACAACTTCAGCGGCAACGGCACGCTCACGCAGGCGGGCACCGACACGCTGACTCTCACTGGCTCCCTGGCTTCCTTCACGGGCCAGACCAACATCAATTCCGGCGGGCTGCAATTCGGCGACGGCGTGACCACCACCGGCAAGATGGTTCAGGGCAGCAGCATCGTCGACAACGGCGCCTTGATCATTTCTTATCCGAGCCCGAACAACCAAACCTACAACGGCAACATCAGCGGCAGCGGCAGCCTGACCAAGAACGGCAGCTTCGCGCTCACGTTCACCCAGGCCCACACATACAGCGGTCCCACGGCCATCAATGCCGGCAGCCTTACTCTGGCCGGCAGCAGCACGGGTCTGGGCAACACGGCGATCGCCGTCGCCGCCGGGGCCTCGTTCTCCGTCCATCCCGGCGGCAGTTCCATCACTCTTGGGAGCACCGGCACCGCATCGGCCGGCGCCAGCCTCGCTCTCGCCGCCGGAACCGGAGCGAATGCCGGCGCCGCCTTCGACATGGTGGACGGCGGCATCGGAACCATCAACTTGCAGCAGGGGTCTGGGTTCGGAAGCGGGCTGATCCTGGGAGGTGCTGGCGCTTCCGCGAACGCTCCCAGCCTGTCGTTTGAGATCGGCAATTCGTTGGGAAGCATCGACCTGTTGGCCGTGACGAGTGCCGCAATGGTCGGCGCCAGCGGCGCGAAAATCACGATCGCCGGGCTCCCCGGCGCCACCTCGCTGGCCACCGGCGACTACACATTCATCACTGCGAGCGGTGGCTTGGGAGGCGCCGGTTTCGCGCTCGCCAGCACGACGCTCAGCGTCGGTTCGCACAGCTACAATCTTTCGCTGGTCGACTCCACGGCCACGAGCGAGGTGGTGACCGTCACGAACTCGCTTGTCCAGCCTCCGAACACCGCCTATTGGAACGGCAGCCACAGCGGTTTGTGGAATACGTTGATCGGCGGCAATACCACCAATTGGTCGACTGCGGCCACAAGCGGAGCCGATACGCAACAGCTCCCCGGCCCCCTCACCAACGTCTTCTTCACCGTCACCAGCGGCGCGCTGAACCTGAGCAACACGCTCGGTCAGGATTTTTCAATCAACAGCCTTAATTTCACCGGAACGGGCACGAGCGCGACCAACCCCGTGACGATCGGGGGCAGCAACACGTTGACGATCAACGGCGCCGCGGCGAACGGCAATACGGCCGGCAGCGGCATCACCGTGGCGGCCGGCTCCGGCGCGCACACGATCTCCAGCAATGTCGCCCTGGGCGCGAGCCAGACCTGGACCAACAGTTCGGCAAACTTACTCACGATTAGCGGGAACATTGGCGACGGCGGCAACGGATACGTACTGACGACGGCCGGCCAGATCTCGCTCGCGGGAATAAACACCTACTCGGGCGGCACCATCATCAGTTCCGGCGTGCTGACAATCAACGCCGATGCGGCCTTGGGTGCGATCCCCGCGTCTCCGCAAACCAACTTGACTTTCCCCGCTAACGGGGGCACGTTGCGGGCCGGCGGCACGCCGACCCTGAACGTCAACCGCAGCATCCTGATCGCCAGCGGCGTGACCGCGTCGTTCGACACCAATGGCAACGCCATGACGATCGCCGGCGCGATCACCGACGCCGACGGGACCGGCGTGGTCGCCAAAGTCGGCGCCGGCGTGCTGACGTTAAGCGGCGTCAGCTCCTATGGCGGCGGCACGATGGTCACGGCCGGCACTCTCCGACCCGGAGTCGGCGGCGGGGCCAGCGTGTTCGGCGCGAGCGGATCCAAAATCACGGTTGCCGCTGGGGCAACGCTCGACTACAACGGCATTCCGCTCAACGGCGGCACCGCGGCCGCCCCCACGCCGGATTACCCCGTTTTCGCCGCCGGCGCGGGCGTCGGCGGACTGGGCGCCTTGGTCGACAACGGCCCCACCAACGACAGCTCCGTCCGCTTGTTGACCCTGACCGGCGACACAACCGTCGGCGGCACCGTGCGGTGGGGCATGCGCTCGAGCAACGACGGAAACGCCACGTTGACGGGGGGCGGATTCAGCCTCACGAAGGTCGGCGCGTCCGATTTCGTCTTCGCCACGATCGCCGCAACTGGAAACAGCTCGCTGATGACGGGAGTGGCGAATATCAATATCAACGCGGGCCGGCTTGTCGTCGCCAACGCGGCGACGATCGACAACACGGTCGCCGGCAGCATTTTCATCAATACGACCGGCACCCTGGACCTCGGCGACTACACCGCCGGCGGCGCACCCGACGTATTCATTCTTAAGCCGATCGTCATGGCCGGCGGCACGATTGTCACCGATGCTGCCAGTAATCAGGGAAACGCCACCATCGGCGCGCCGATCAGTCTCAATGCGACCGGTCTCATTAACCCGCAGGCGACGTCGATTCTGACGTTGAGCGGCGCCATCACCGACGGCACCGCTTCGAACGGGATCACGATCAACGGCGCCGGCACCGTTGTCCTCACCGGGGCAAACGCTTATAGCGGCGTGACCACGATCAGCGCCGGCACGCTGCAGATCGACAACGGCGGCACGACCGGCACCCTCGGCACGGGCAACGTCGTGGACAACGCGGCTCTCGTGTTCAATCGCTCCGACACGACGTACACGGTCCCCAATGCCATCAGTGGCACCGGCAGCCTGACCCACGCAGGAAGCGGGAACCTCGTCCTTACCGGCAATCTCAGTTACGCCGGACCGACTACGATTACCTCAGGCGTATTGACTCTTGCCAATCCGACCACCGATGAGACGCTCAAGGGGGCGATCGGCGGCGGCGGCAGCCTCGTCAAGTCGGCTGCCAATATGGTAACGCTCGTCAATGGCGGCACATTCACGGGCGGCACCACGATCAATCAGGGCACGCTTGCCATCCGCAGCAACACGGCCCTCGGCACCGCCAACGTCACCCTTGCCGGCGGTCGATTGCAGCTTCAAGCCGGAAACGGCTTCCTCACCGGCCGCTCGATCGGCGTCAATTTCGAGGGAGGCGCCAACGGCGGAGCGCCCACCAGCCTGCTAGCCACCGACACGGCCGGCGTCGTCCCGCAAGCCAATTGGAACAACACCGCCAATGCCGCCGGCACGACGGCTACCGTCGACAGCCCCGTTGCCGGAACCATCGTCGATTCCAGCGGTGCCGCCACGCCGGTCACGCTCACGTATGCGAGCAACAACACTTATGGCGTCGGGCAAACGATCACCAACGGCGATAGCAAGCTGATGAACGGATACCTCGATCTGAACAATGCAAATGCGACCACGACGAGCGTCGCTTTGGCGAACCTTCCTTATTCGACGTACAACATCTATGCCTACGTTGGGTCGGATGGTAACGGCCGCGTCGGCCACGGCACGGTCAACGGCACTTCGATTTTCTTCACTACCAACGACAACCCGTTCAACGGCTACGTTCAGGCGACGGCGACGACTCAAGCGGCCTCGGCCAATGCAACCTACCTGCTCTTCCCGAACGTCACCGGTTCCAGCGTCACTTACACCCAAAACGGCAATACGAACAATGTCGGTCTGTGCGGCATTCAAATCGTGGAAACAACAACTGGTCCGATCACCCTCGCCAATAATCTGGTCGTCACCGCCGATTCGACGCTCGATCTTACCGGATTCGCTTCGGGATCCATCACGGGATCGCTATCCATCGGCGCCAACACGCTCTCTGTCACCGGCGGCAGTACGGGAGCCAACGTCCCCTACACACTGAATCTGGGCGCCGTGAACCTTTCCGGAAACGCGACGTTCAACGTGGCCAACAACGGCACGGCCGCCGGCGCCGCGACGCTCGGCGTCGTTGACGACGCTGGGGGCGGCTTCGGGATCACCAAGACCGGCAGCGGCACGCTCATTCTGAAGAGCCCGACCGGCAGCACCTATGCTGGTGCGACGAACGTCAATTCCGGCACGCTCTTGGTCGCGAACATCAGCGGCTCGGCCACCAGCAGTGCGGCGGTCACCGTGGCTAGCTCCGGCACGCTGGGGGTTTCGGCTGCCTTCGGCGCCGGCACGATCAGCGGAGCCGTGACGGTTAGCGGCGGGATGACTAGCGCCAGCATCGGCAGCCAAACGAGCGCATCGCTCACGCTCGCAAACGGGCTTTCGCTCGGCACGGCCGCGAATTCCAGCTTTACGCTCAATGGCACCGGGGCGAACAACACCACCAACAGCAACGCGTTAATCTATGTGTCCGGCGGCACGCTCTCGGTGGGGAGTAACAATTCCGTGACCATCTCGGGATCGCCGATCATCGGCGTATATGACCTATATGGTTACAATAGCGGCCCCACTTCAACCGCCAACTTCATCACCCCGGCTGCTCCCGTCGGCTATGCCTGGTCGCTGGCCGTAAGCAACAACGGCGCGGGAATCGGCTCGTCGAACGCGAGCGCCAACCAGCTCGATTTGGTGATCACCAAGGTGCCGGTTGCTTGGACCGGCGCGGTCAATGGCGCCTGGGACACGACGACCCAGAATTGGGCAATGGGATTGCCGGGCGTTGCCACCACGTATGCCAACAATGATGCCGTCTCCTTCGGCGACACCAACCCGATCAATGGGAACCTGGTGACCAACACGGCCGTGGCCATTCAAGCGGGCGGAGTGACCCCGGCCGCGGTGAGCTTCACGAACACCGGCGCGGCCAACGGCGGCGTGGACTACACGGTCAGCGGCAACCTCATCCTGCCGGCCGGCGCTTCGCTCTCCAAATCTGGCGCCGGCACGGCCACGCTTACCGGCGCTCCGACGTTGGGCAACAACAGCACGCTCGCGATCAGCGGCGGCACGCTGCGAGTCAGTGCTTCGACCGGCTCGGCCAGCGTCGGCACCGGAGTGACGGCCACGGTCTCCAACTCGGCGACTTTGGCACTCAGTGGCTCCGTCTCTGCCTTGGGCACGGCAACCCCAGGCCAGCGGGTCAATATCACCACCACTTCAGCCAGCGCCAGCGTCACGGTCACCGACAGCAATCAACAAGTCGGCGGCATCGACGGGCCGGGGACCGTGAGGGTCTCGCCGGTCACTACGTCCGCCAGCCTCACGGCCGACCACATCACGGCCGGGGCCTTGATCATCGGCGGCGATGCGACTCACTCGGCCCTGGTGACGATCGACGCCTCGGACTCCAATGGCAATCCGCTGGATGGCGGCGGATTCGCGATCGCCGGCTCGCTCGCCCCGAGCGATCCGTTCGGCGCGGGAACGGCCAGCTCCTCGAGCCTGCTGGCCGGCAGTTCGACGTCCGCCGGCTCGTCTCCCGCCGGCGTGAGCTTGGGCGGCGTCGCGGCGGCCAGTGCCAGCCTCGGCGGCGGTCTCTCCGCGGTCCCCGAACCGTCGTCGCTCGTGTTGCTCGCCCTGGGCGGCCTGGCATTGTTAACAGGTTTGCGGCGCAGTCGTCGATAGCGATTCCGGCCGACTCACAAGCGAATACATGCCCGCTCCGCATCGCCGGGGATTTGCTTCTCCGCGCGCCGCAGTCTATCATCCGGGAACATTCGCCCGGTCCATCCCGCCCGCTTCCCGCCCGGAGTAGACATTATGCCTGCCCATTCTCGATTCGTTCTCGCGCCGCTGTTTGGGATCGTCTCGGCGTCGCTCTTATTCTTGCCCCCGATGGCGCCGCGGGCCCGCGCCGATGAGCCGATGCCTCCCGCGGGTTTTGTCGCCATCTTCAACGGCAAGGACTTGAGCGGCTGGTGGGGCGCGACCACGGAAGACCCGCGCAAGTATCTGGCCATGACGCCCGAGCAGTTCAAGGAGAAGCACGACGCCAGTCTCGACGACATCCGCAAGCACTGGCGCGTCGAAGACGGCATCATCATCAACGACGGCGGCGGGCTTTATCTCACCACGGACAAGAACTACCGCGATTTCGAGCTGTTGGCGGATTACATGATGTTCCCGCTCGGCGATAGCGGCATTTATCTCAAAGGCTGCCCGCAGGTTCAGATTTGGGACCACACCAACCCGAAGGAATTCAAGAACGGGGCGCAGAAAGGCTCCGGCGGGTTGTGGAATAATTCCCCCGGCGCGCCGGGCAAGGACCCGCTCGTTCTGGCCGACAAGCCGTTCGGCGAGTGGAACCACGTCCGAATCATTCAGCTCGGCAGCCGCACGACCGTCTGGCTGAACGACAAGCTGGTGGTCGATAACGCGATCCTGGAGAACTATTTCGACAAGGCCCGCAAGCTGCCGATCCCTCCCGCCGGGCCGCTCCAGCTTCAAACGCACGGCGACCCGAGCCGCGCTCACGGCGGCGAGACCCGCTGGCGCAACTTGTACATCCGCGAGATCGGTTCGGAAGAAGCCAACAAGATGCTGCGCGGCAAGGACCCCGAGGGCTTCCACTCGGTCTTCAACGGCAAGGATTTGGAGGGCTGGGCCGGCCCGGTCGATGATTACGAGGTGCGCGACGGGGCGATCGTCTGCAAACCGCATCGCGGCGGCACGCTCTACACCAAGGAAGAGTTCGCCGATTTCGTCGCCCGCCTTGAAATCAAGCTCCCCAAGGGGGGCAACAACGGCCTAGCGATCCGTTATCCGGGGCATGGCGATACGGCCTATCTCGGCATGTGCGAGATTCAGGTGCTCGACGATAACTATGAGACGAACACCGGCGAGAAGATCGATCCCCGGCAGGCCCACGGCTCGGCCTACGGTATGGTCGCGGCCGCCCGCGGCTATCAGCGGCCACTTGGCGAATGGAACTACGAGGAAGTGACGATCAAAGGCCCGACGATCAAGGTCGAGATGAACGGCACCGTGATCCTCGACACCGACCTGAGCAAAGTGCACGACTACATGGGCGGCCACGAGCACCCCGGCAAAGACCGCACCAGCGGCTCCTTCGGCTTCGCCGGGCACAACGACCCGGTGATGTTCCGCGACATCAGCATCATGCCCGTGAAGTAAGCACGGTGTGGCAGAGAACGGCCCCGCGCAGTAGAGTAAAAACATGTCGCCAAAGCTCACCCCTGAACAACGCGAAGCCCTCGACCATAGCGACGGGCCCGTGCCCGTCGAAGATGAACAGACGCATCGCGTTTATTACTTGGTGGATGAGCCGACTCTGAACAGTTTGCGCCAGCAGGAAGATTTGGCCGCGATCCGAGAGGGGATCGCCGACATGGAAGCGGGACGAGTCGCCCCGCTTGAAGAAGTGATGTCGCGCATTCGGACCAGCCTGGGCCTTGATCGACACGGATGACGTACGGCGTCATCATCACGCGACGGGCGGAACGTGACATGCGCGACTCCGCTCAATGGTGGTTCATCGCGGCAGCGACCACCCTGGGCCTAGCCAGACGCGATCGCGGCGCCACCAGTGGCCCGTCCCCTGGCGTTCTGCCGCATCGGTAAAACGATATTGATAGAGCGCGATGCGGATGAATTTGGGAGCGGCGCCGGGGAACGGGTTCGTCTCCAGCAGTCCGACCACGGCCGGCTCGCCTTTGAGCAACTGCATGAGCAGCGACTGAAACCAAGGGCTCGCAAAGCGCGGATCGATGGTCCCAGTCGCTTTTTGGATTTGTTCCAAACGGAGCGCTTCAAACCACATCTGCCAATCCAGACGCGGCTGGTGCGGCGCGTTGAATCCCGGCGGTCGAGACCGATTGCCCGGTTTCCAGCGGAACTCGTAAGGCTTCCAATCGTTTCCGTCGAGGCTCCCTTCGATCAGAATCTCCGGGCGCGTTTCAGTCATCTGCCGGAACAGCCCGTAAGAATTCACCAGACAGAACTGGGTAATGCCCATGCGCGATTCGAGGGGAGTCTGAGGATTCTCGCTCGGCGCCGCGGCTTCCTTCACCTGCAAGCTGCCGAGCACGACCACCAGAGCGGCGAAGGGAACGAGTAAAATGGTCCGCCATCGCGTCGGAGAGACCAGCGCCGGCCAATCGGTTCCGCGGATCCGCCTCTGCAAGAACCGCGGCCAAATCCTGTCGTCGAGCAGTGTCAGGGCCAGGAGTAGCGTCAGCAGATTGAAAAAGTTGTAATTTCCCGTGCCCGCGATTAGCAGCATCAGCAAACTGATACCGCCGAACGCGACATATCGGAGCAGCCGCGGTCCAAAAATGAGCCACGGCAATCCCAGCTCGACGATGAACACGAATACCACCGACAGCTTCTGGAACCACGGCGGCAGTTGTGCGGCGTACCAGCTCGTCCAGATCGGGAGCGGCTGCGTCCAATAGTGGAAATCGAGCGCCGTGAGCGATGCCCACGTGTTGGCGATTGGAAGTCCGTCTGGCCCCTTCTGCCAAACATTCCATGTCAGTTTGACAATCCCCGATTCGAACATCAGTCGAAACAACAGCCACCAGACAAGCCAGATGGCCAGTCGCGGCGGATGCCGATCGGTCAGAAATCGCGAACGCAGCGCGAAGGGCGCGAGGAAGATCGCGACGAATCCCGTTTCCAGCAGCAGAATGTCCCATTGAAAACTCAAAAACGCCTGCCCCGCGTGAAACAACGACAGATAATCCAGCCAGAGCAAAACGAGCGTCGGAATCGGAAGGAGGCCCAGAATCAGCATGAGGGACAGCACCGCTCCGGCTCCGCATAGCAGATGGAGGAAGCCGTCATGAGGGTTGATCCAGGCCAGCGTTGGAAGATTCCAGATTGGCGATGCTGGGGGACTCTGTTGGGAGAAGAAGCGCTGTGCCCGATCGAGGTAGTTGTTTATCGGCAGGATCCCGTGGTCGCCGACGAGGCCGTCGATTTGCGTCCAGAGCGACACAAAGGCGATCAGGTAGATCACGCCCAGAAGCCGCGAAAACAGGGCGCTGGCGACATGGTACGTCGGCGGCTTCAATTCCCTTCCGTACCAGATTCTTCGGACGATCGTCAGCGGCCCACGGCTCGCCGCCGCCAGCCGATAGAGCGTCTCTGCCATCAGGGCCAGCGGCGGAAGCAGAACGTACAGCCGCAACAGCCACCGCTTTCGCCCGCAATGCGCCGCCGCTCGCAGGAACGCCTCCGCGCCGCGATAAACCGTGCCATTGGTATCAACGAAGTGAATCGAGCGCCGGCATTCTCTCTCGCCGATTTTTGGAAACCGCTCCCTGACCTCTTGATATGGTACAAAAGAAACTCGTTGACCGACCGCCCCGCGCCATCGGTCGATGGTAGAGCGACAAATCCCACTCTCTTCATCGAAGACCATCAAGGGGAGATCAGGCGGGTGGAGGCCGCGCGAATTGGGCGTTTCTTGAGGCACGATCAATGACCTACCCGGCCACTCCGAGGCGGAAGTCTACTCGCGGCCGAACGCCGTGAATGCGCGTCTATGAGGTCCCATTTGGAACTCCTCACAAAACCGCCGGGGACTGTCCCCCTTTTGCGCAGTCCGCGGAGCAAAACGGGGACTGTCCCCTTCTCCCTTGCGGTTTTGTGAGGGGTTCTTACGAGAATACTTTGGCCGGTGCATTTCGGAAAGAGAAGTGACCACCTTATCAGCTCTCGATTTCGTCATCGTCGTGGCGTATATCCTCGGAACCACGCTCATGGGCGCGCGGTTCTCGGGCCGGCAGCGCGACGTGAACACCTACTTCGTGAGCGATCGGAATGTGAGCTGGTGGCTGGTGCTGGTGTCGATCGTCGCCACCGAAACAAGCACCGTCACCTTCCTGAGCGTGCCGGGACTGGCCTTCAACCCGGAGGGCGGCAATCTGACGTTTCTCCAGCTTGCGTTCGGCTACATCATCGGGCGGATCTTGATCGCCTGGCTGCTGCTCCCCTCGTATTTGCACGGCGATTTCTTATCCGCCTATCAGCTTCTGCGGGAGCGATTCAGCCCGGCGGTTCAGCGCACGGCTTCGGCCATCTTTCTCTTGACGCGGGTTGTCGCCGACGGGCTTCGGCTCTACCTGACGGCCCTGCTCTTGGGGCAATTCACCGGTTGGAGCCCGGCCGCGTCGGTCCTCGGGACCGCCGCCGTGACCATGATCTATACGTACCTCGGTGGAATGCAGGCGGTGATCTGGACCGACCTCATCCAGTTTCTCATCTACATTATCGGGGCTATCGTCGCCTCGTTCTTCATCCTGCACGAAATCCCGGGAGGGGCCGCGGAGTTTGTTTCGGTTGGCCAGGCGGCCGGCAAGTTTCATCTCTTGGAGTTCAGCACCGACCTGACGCAGGAATTCACCTTCTGGGCAGGACTCATCGGCGGCGCCTTCTTCACGATGGCCAGCCACGGGGCCGACCAGATCATGGTCCAACGCTACCTATGCAGTCGATCGCTGAGACAGGCCCGCGTCGCCCTCGTGTCGAGCGGCTTCGTAGTTCTCGTCCAGTTTTTGCTCTTCCTTTTGATCGGAGTCGGCCTGCACATTCTGTGGCAGCAAAAGGTCCTGGTGTTGCCCGAGACGATCAGGGGACAAAACGACGTGGTGTTCGGTTACTTCATCGTTCACTACCTGCCGACGGGCATCATCGGGCTGCTCATCGCCGCCGTGCTGGCCTCTTCGATGTCAACCTTGTCCTCGTCGCTCAACAGCGCCTCGAGCGCGTTCGTGGGCGACTTTTATCGTCCG
The DNA here is from genome assembly GCA_035939775.1 of Pirellulales bacterium. NCBI lineage: Bacteria > Pseudomonadati > Planctomycetota > Planctomycetia > Pirellulales > Pirellulales bacterium. The sequence goes on from DASZFO010000206.1 coordinate 17,969, forward strand.
CTGCGGCCCGGTTTGAGCGAAGCGCATTACCTGAACGTCGCACGCGGCATGACGATGTTCTGGGGGCTTACGCGGTTGGGAGTCGCACTGCTGGCGATTCCGCTCTTGGCCGATCGCAGCGTGATCCGGAGCGTGCTGAGCATAGCCGGTTTCACGACCGGAATGATCCTCGGCCTGTTCCTCTTGGGACGGATGCCGCGCCCGGTCGGTTCCGGGCCGGCGCTGGCGGGGCTGGTGGCCGGCTTCCTGACGGTCTTCACGCTGTGGGCGTTCACATGGCTGGCGTGGCCCTGGTATCCGCTCGTCGGCACGCTGGTTACGATAGCAGTTGCCTTGCTGCTAGATCGCTTGGGCTTCGCACATGGATCACCTCGAAACCGAAGCGCGCAACCCGGCTTCGACCAACCTTGACGACCTGACGTCGCTGGAAATCGTCCATCTGATGAACGGGGAGGATGCCAAGGTCATCCCGGCCGTCGCCTCTCAGGCCGAGGCGATTGCTCGGGCAATCGAGGTCACCGCGGAGCGGCTTCGTGGCGGAGGCCGATTGATTTATGCAGGCGCGGGCACCTCCGGCCGATTGGGAGTGCTCGATGCGACGGAATGTCCGCCGACCTTCAACGCGCCCGCGGGCCAGGTGATCGGCATCATCGCCGGCGGGCCAGCCGCCGTGACCGGCGCCGTGGAAGGAGCCGAGGACCACCCCGAACTCGCCGAGCGCGACCTGGCCGCGCTGGACTTCTCGGCCCGAGACGTGCTGGTTGGAATAGCCACCAGCGGCCGCACGCCGTATGTGCTGGGGGCCATCGCTTATGCCCGGCGCGTTGGCGCCTTCACGATCGGCCTCTCGTGCAACGCCGATTCGGAGCTGATCCCCGAGGTCGAACTGGCGATCACGCCGGTGGTCGGTCCGGAAGTTCTCAGCGGCTCGACCCGGCTCAAGGCGGGCACCGCCACCAAGCTCGTGCTGAACATGCTCACGACCGGCGCGATGGTCCGGCTCGGCAAAGTCTTCGGCAATCTGATGGTCGATCTCCGCGCCACCAATGACAAGCTCCGGGCCCGCACTAATCGCATCGTTCGCCTGCTCACCGGCCTGGACCGGCAAGAAGCCGGCGCCCTGCTCGAGCGCTGCGACAACGAACTCAAGACGGCGCTCGTTTCCTTCCTGGCGGACATTGCGCCCGGCGAGGCGCGCCGTCGTCTCTACGCCGCGGGCGGCCAAGTGCGCGCCGCCCTGGCCGTAGACGCGGCATCCCGCCGCGTTGGCGCAAGCGGCGAGACGCCGTTTCCACTTTCTCCAACCGTCGTCGGGATCGATGGCGGCGGCACGCATACTGTCGCTCTTCTAGCGCAATTACAATCACGCGAAGACGACAAATGGACCGTGCTAGGCAGGGGCGAAGCCGGGCCGTCGAATCTTCAGGCCGTCGGAACCGAGCGGGCTGTTCTTGCCATCGACGAGGCGGTCAGTAAAGCCTTCCAGTCCGCGGCACTACCACGGCGCCTCGTGCAAGTTGCCTGGCTGGGACTCGCCGGAGCAGGCCGGCCCGAGGATCAGGAACTGATCCGCCGCTGGGCCTTGCAGAAGGGCTTGGCCGCCGATGTTGAAGTCACCCCTGACGCGCCGCTTCTGCTTGCGGCTGGGACGTCCGATGGCTGGGGCGTCGCCGTCGTTGCCGGCACTGGATCGATCGCCTTCGCTCGCGCGCCGGATGGACGGACCTCGCGCGCCGGCGGCTGGGGCTACCTGCTCGGAGACGAGGGGAGTGGCTACGCCCTGAGCCTGGCAGCGTTTCAGGCAGTCGTCCGAATGGCGGACGGCCGCGGGCCGGACACGCTTCTGGCGCGAACTCTGCTCGACCGGCTCCAGGTTAAGCGGCCAGAGGAGTTGATCGCTGCGATTTATCGCGGCGGGCTGAATCGGCCGGCGCTGGCCGCGCTCGCGCCGCTAGTTCTGGGAGCAGCCGAGGCAGGAGACGCTGTGGCCGGCGCGATCGTCCAAGAGGGCGCCGACCAGTTGGCTTTGGCGGCTGCCACCTGCGCACGTCAATTGGAACTGCCTCCGCCCTTCCCGCTGGCCCTGGCCGGCGGCCTGCTACTGGCTTCCGCGAGCTATCGCGAACGCCTTATGAAGGCACTCGAAGCACTAGGGATCCACGCCGAGCCGGTCACACTTGTCCCCGAACCAGCCGAAGGCGCCGTCCGCCTTGCGGTTTCGCACCATCTGCAAAGGAAGTAGCCACGAATAAAACCAAAACGAGGTATCGCATTTCAGCCCAGAGTTGTTCGCGGAAGCCGGGCCACCCCAGACTCCGTTTCTCCGATCGACAAACAATGGTCGCGCAACTCACGTCCAAACGCTTCGACCCCTGCGTACGACCATTGACGGGACAAATGATTGCCCGCTAAGACATCGAACGTGATCCCTTGATAGTGGGCACGTTCGAAAACCCCGCGCTCGATCTCAGCATTCGTCAGGCGTCGAAGATGTTTGACAGCCGACTTCCCATAGACGAATACGACTCGCGGCTTCAGCCGCCTGAGAAGAAAGTCGAAAACTTCAGTCGTTCGTTTCTGCACGATGAGATCGGCCTCGCAACTAGAGTGATGATGGAAGACATTAGTCTCCAACGCTCGGACCGGGGCTAGAGCGTCGCAGAGCCTCTCGATGAACTTTCGAGTGCGCCCGAGGCGACCATGATGCGTCTCGCCGTACGCCTGTAACCACTCGCATTTGTCGCAGCCGCGCTCGATTGACCAATACGGCCACAGCGGAACATCAGTCGCGGGGTTAATGCCGACGAGAAACACGTCGCAGCCAAATGGCGATCCATCACATAGAAAGGGCCGTAAAGCAATTCCGCGCGCGAAGTCTCTGAGTTCACGATCGAACGCGAGAATATCTGCTTGCATCGACAAATAATTCACGGAAGATGGTTCATCCGCCGCAAAGCAATCGCTTCGCAAAGTGCCAGGTACCGAATAGCGTTAGCCGCAGCGAGTCCTCCCCCTATCGGAGCCAGTTCTCCACGCGCAGTCCCGGCACTTGTTCGAAGTCACGTAGATTGGCGGATAGCACCACAGCGTCGTTGGTCAGCGCGATTGCTGCAATCTTCAAGTCCGTCGTGCCGATCCGAATCCCTTCCTTGCGGAGGGCCACAAAGCGATCGGCAGCCGCATCGTGAAAGGAAACTACATGCCAGCGGCTGTAGAAATCGACGAGGCCCGTCAGTCGTGCGTAGTAGAGGGGTTGATCGTGAACGCTGCGTGCGCGGTTAATTGCGGCGAGCCATCCGCGCATCTGCTCTTCGAGCGAGATGGCGGTCGTCGCGAAGTCCGTGTCGGTGGACTGCTCCATCGCCGCGGTAAGCCGCTCGTACTGCGGATTCTCGGATGTTGAAGAATCGACAAATGGTCGGAGTCGAAGATAATCATCCGCGATTTTGCTCACGGTCAATTTCGCGAATCTTCCGTCCCTCTTCGATGATTTCCTTCATAACCGGGTCGCCGGCGAACATGCCAAGCGTGGAGCGCCAATCCTTTTCGGGCGGTCGTCGTTCGCCCGGCTGCAGTTTGGACAAACGGGCAACCTCCTGCTCCAGGGCCGCCACGCGCTGGTCAAGTGTTGGTTGATACATGACATCGCTCCGATTGCACGAGAATCAACGATAAATCATTATGGGTCGAAGCCAAAGGTTCTGTCACGATCGGAAGACCGTGTGTTCGAGTTTGGAATACGTCCCGCCTAGCGGGCGGGACCGGTCCGGCTCGGCATGCCGGACCTACTTGAAATTGGCAGACCACCGAGAAGGTCACTCATGCGTCGTTCCATCGTCCTCGTCGCCATGCTCTTCGCATCTGCACTGGGTGCGCTCTCTAACCTACGTGCCCAGGACAAGCCGCCCGATCCGCCGCGGGAGTTTCGCGGGGTGTGGGTCGCGAGCGTGGCGAATATCGATTGGCCCTCGAAGAAGGGACTATCGAGCCCAATGCAGCAGGGGGAGTTGCTGGCCATTCTCGACAAGGCGGCCGAGTTGAAGCTCAACGCCGTCATCTTCCAAGTCCGGCCGATGTGTGATGCACTTTATGAGTCGAAGCTGGAGCCGTGGTCCGAGTATTTGACTGGAACGTTGGGGACGCCGCCGTCCCCGGCCTACGACCCATTGCAGGTTGCCGTTCGCGAGGCGCATGCGCGCGGATTGGAGCTGCACGTCTGGTTTAATCCCTACCGCGCCCATCATCCGTCGGCGACGTCTCCGATTCCCGAGAATCACCTGATCAAGTGCCGGCCTGACCTGGCCAAGCGCTACGGCACGCACTATTGGCTAAATCCAACCAGCCAGGAGGTTCAGGACCACACGCTGCGGGTGATCCTCGATGTGGTCCGCCGTTACGATATCGACGGCGTACACATCGACGATTACTTCTATCCCTACAAGGAAGAAGGAGGGGACGGACGGGTCATTCCCTTTCCCGACGACGACACCTGGGCAGCTTATCAAAAGACGGGCGGCGCCCTGAACCGCGACGACTGGCGGCGTGACGCTATCAACCGGTTCATCGAGCGCATGTATCGCGAGGTGAAACAGGCCAAGCCGTGGGTCAAGGTCGGCATCAGCCCATTCGGCATTTGGCGGCCGGGCAATCCAGCCGGCATCGCGGGCTTTGATCCATACGCCGAGATTTACGCCGATTCCCGGCTGTGGCTCAAGGAGGGTTGGTGCGATTACCTCGCGCCGCAATTGTATTGGCCGATCAAGCAGGAGAAACAGAGCTTTCCCCGTCTCTTGGCTTGGTGGTGCGACGAAAACAGCAAGGGACGCCATCTCTGGCCAGGGTTCTATACCAGCCGCGTCACTGGGACGGACAACGGCTGGCGGGCCAGCGAAATCATTGAGCAAATCAAGCTCACGCGCTTGCAGGCCGGCGCCACCGGCCACATCCATTTCAGCATGCGCGCGCTGATGGACAACACCGGCGGGATCGCCGACGCGCTCGCGGCAGTTTACACGGAGTCGGCCCTGGTGCCCGCAACGCCTTGGGCCGGCCTCAAAGAGCCGGTCAAGCCGAACCTCCGCTGGGAGAAACAGGGGACCGTCTTGGCGATTCGTGCATCCGACGGGGGAATTCGTCTTTATGTGATCCGCATTCGCCAAGAGGGGAAATGGACAATCCGCATTCGGCCGATTCAAGCGACCGACGAAACCCGGGTGCGGATCGAAGGCCGCCCCGACCGGATCCTCGTCTCGGCCGTCGACCGCGCCGGCGTCGAGAGCGTGCCGGCCGAACCAAGTGGCCCATGAAAGCCCATAGGCGGTGGAGTGTTTGACTCGGGAATCACGTGCATTCTGTTTA
>DASZFO010000207.1 GCA_035939775.1 Pirellulales bacterium
GTTTCGCGCTGGGCTTTTCGAGTGGCTTCTTGTCGGCCGGTTTGTCGGGGGCCGGCAGCGGCGGCGGCGGAACTTTTGCGGCGGGCTTATTCCCCTCGATGTTTCGGTCCCCCGGCTTCTTCTCCGACGGCAAGTGTTTCAGAAACCCTGCCAGATGATCGGAATCCTGCGGGCCGAGCACATTGACGGCTCGGCGGAATAGCGGCGCGGCCGCGTCGATTTGATTATCGAAGTACAGGCAAACGCCGAGCACGAAGAGCGCATCCGGATCGTGTGGATGGTCCCTAACGGCTTTTCTCAGGGCGTCGAGATGCGACTGCTTGACGACCTTGTTCGCACCGTAAAGTTCGTCGAGTTGAAAACCGGAATCGGCCCAATCGGGATCGAGCTGTAGCCCATGCCGAAAGGCCCTTGCCACGTCGGCAAACCGCGCCATCGCCACCAGCGCGAACCCCTGCCGGAATTGAGGCTCCGCCAAATCGCGCGCCGCGGCGGCGGCGTCGCGATAGCGCGACAGCGCTTGCGCGAATCGCCGCTGAACAAACTCGGCGTCTCCTTGATCGACCAGATTCCAGGACTTCTGCCGAGCGCGATGGTCGGCGGGAGGAATGATCGGAGCAGCATCGGCATCGACGCCGCGCCGCGGACGGGCCAGTGGCTGCACCTGAGGAGCGGGCGCGGGGTCGACTCCCATCATCCTCAGCACGGCTTGCGGACCGAATAGAGCGTTTCCCGAGACAACTACCGGCGGCGCGATATAGGGACCGAAGGTGCCCGAATCGGTCGTGAGCGAATAAGGAGAACCGGGATACCAGCCGTAGACATAGGAATAAACAACGATCCCGGTCACGCTGTTGGAGCCACGCGAGCCGCCGCCGAAGAACGATCGCGATTCCGCGGCTGGCCCACTAGGTCCGAACGCGCGGCGGAATCGATCTTGGGAAATTCCGCGCGCGAAGTCGGCGGAGTCGCGCGAGAATGGATCGTGCCGATCCCCCTGTTGCGAACCCGAGACCTGTCCGTTGTCTCGTGTCCCTTGTCCGCAAACGCTGCCGCCGAAAGCCAACGACACGAACCCGGCCGCCACGAAAACCAATCCAACGAACCAGCGCGACACAGCAAGCCTCCTGCAGCGGCCTGGATTCCAGCCGTGCCCGCATTATCCCGCGTTTCTTCAGAAAACACAACCGCGCCGCGAGATTTGTAGTGGCAGGGAAGTGAGGTGGTCGCCAGCGCCAATCGCCAGCCAAGCTCACGCCTTCATCCGCATGTGGCGGAATGGTGGGTAGCCGGTGACGCCAACTGCGGCAAACACAAAACCAGAGAATGCGCACCATGCGGCAGGCCACAAGCCTTGGGCGAATGCGCTCCATGTAGCCGGCCACAAGCCGTGGCGGAAGCCGATGGATGCAGCCGCACCGAAGTTAGCGACCGCTATAAGCATCGCGAGGATACGGACGACTGGTCTGACTTTCTGCATTGTTTCGGAGCCGTCCAATAGCGGCGGATTCGACTGCTGATTCGCGGGCTTGTCCATACGGTCATCCTACCATATCGGTCCGGCTGAACTGAAAGCGGCGGCGTGAAGTATGAGTAGAGATGGCGATGCACACGATCTCAAGACACTTCCGGGAGTCGGATGAGGTTGCAAGTCATAATCTTGCAGGTGCTTGCTCGGTATGATATATTATCATACTAGGAGGGTTTGAATGAGGAGCGCAAAGATCGCCATAACCATCGACGAGGGGCTTCTCGACCGTCTAGACCGCTTGGTCAGCGAACAGCGATTTCCAAATCGTAGCCGCGCAATCCAAGAGGCCATTCAAGACAAACTTGAACGAATGGATCGTAGTCGCTTAGCGCGGGAATGCGCAAAACTCGACCCGTCTTTCGAGCAGCAACTTGCCGAAGAAGGGATGGCGGCGGATTTCGAGCAATGGCCCGAATACTGAGAGGCGACGTCATTTGGGCTGAATTAGATCCTGTTCGCGGGCATGAACAGGGCGGTCGCCGTCCCGTCGTCATTCTGAGCGAGGATGTGTTCAACGCTCGGTCGGGAACGGCCATCGCGATGGCGATTACTAGCCAACTCCCGCGAGCCGGATTTCCGCTTACCTTGCCGTTGAAAAGCGTTGCCCTTCCGAAACCCTCGTGGGCAAAAATCAGCCAGATTCGCACACTCTCGATCGAGCGTCTCGGCAGGAAGATTGGCCAGCTTTCCTCGGAAGAACTCGACCGATTGATTGAAGGGGTCAATGAAATCGTGGGGAGTCATTGATCAGCCGTCCGCTACGGCTTGAGCACAATCTTTCCCGCCAGTGCGCCGGACTTGCCGAGAGTGCTCTCTTCTTGCAGGCGATGGGCGGCGGCGGTTTCGGAGAGGGGCAGCACGCGATCGATATTTGCGCGGAGTTGTCCTGAG
>DASZFO010000208.1 GCA_035939775.1 Pirellulales bacterium
CTATATCTGCAACTCCAAAGTTGGCCGCGATTTCCGGCTTGCGTTTCGACCCATTGCCAAGATACTTCCGCACGTCTGCGACTGACGGGCCGGAATTTGGCGACTCAATACCTATATCATAACCCTCGTGAAGCGTGTCGGCCTTTTGTTCGCCTTGTTCGCCTAACTCGGCGCGCTCAACTTCATCCGCTGCCCCTTCCAAAACTTCTGCGGCCTTACGATGCTTGCGAGCCTGCACACGAAGCCATCCAACAACGTCTGTTTTGGTAATCGCAGCCATAGAAACCTCAATGTCCAGTCAGCTATCGACGCTATTGTAGCGGCTATCGGATAGACCGTCCATAGGCGGCGCGACAGAAAAATGGCCGAATGGGCAGATCGACCCCGCGACCACCAAATCCCATACCTATTGGGGGACTATGCCGTCTTATCTATAGAAGGCTATCACTGTCTAAATGACAGCGACTGCGAGCCTTTTAGGCAGCCGCCAGATTTTCCGGGTTATCCAATCTATCTGGCCGGCCAAATACTGGCGGATTGTCGAACCGCCGGACCAACTCGGCGTAAGATTAAACAGGCGACTCGTTGCAAACCGCAACGGACGCGAACATACTGAGGGCCGCACTGGTCTGGCTCACAAGATGCGGGTATAAACGTCTTCTCAGCGCAGTGGCTGAGAAAGCCGATGTTTACCAGTGGAGGGTGGACAATGCCGACTAATAGATGCACTACTCTGAAGACGATGCCCAAGATCGAGGTAACGGCTACGATCAAGGCAACCGCGACTCCTTCCTCGGGGCGCGTTGTTGACTGCGTGGTTCGCTCGGTAATCGCTGGCGCCGGAAGTGTCTTGGATGTCGGTGGGGCCGGGAATTACAGAATCGTCATCAAAAAGCCACGAAAACGCCACAAGATTGGCGTGCATGGTTTTTTTGAGGATCGAAAGAACCTGCAAGATGACTGGATTCGGGCCATCGCTTCCGTCACCGCTGAAGTTCCAGATGGAATCAGCGGACACCTCTCGGAACGCCTCCGTGAACGTCTCGCTCGTTTTACGCAATTCAGTACGTAATGGCCGACGACCCTCGACAGAATCCTTACCCAGAGAGCGAGCCCGAGGGTGAGATCGCCGGTGCTGAATCTCTGAAGAAGCAGATTCGCCGTAGGCTGACTCAGGACATCATAAAGAAGCTGCCTGAGGAGTTAGATAACGAGCAGCTTGCGGCCACGATCGAAGAACTCGTGTCGGTCGAGATTAGTTCAGTTTTTCAAGGCCCTCTTCCTCCGCCTTGGATGCTTGCGGAATACGAGAAAGCTTGCCCTGGCCTCTCCAGGAAGATAATTGAACGTGCTGACAAGGAACAAGACTTCCGCCATGAAATGATCCGCGAGCAAGTCTCTCAAGATCGTTGGAGAAGACTTATGCTGGGCGTTCCAGATACATCGCACAGATTGCGGCGCTCATTATTGTAATCGCTGCAATAATTGGCGGCGTCCTATCAGGTCAAGGTTTAGCGGCGATCATCTCTGCATTGGTCGCTTTAGCGACCGTCTTCCTGGCTAACAAGTACATCGAATCGCGTTCGGCGCGACGGTCTGAAAAATCAGAGTCGGCCGAAGACGAATTCTCTGGCTCTGAAGAAGACTCTTAAGCAATACGGATGCTTTCCCTCTTTTCTTGGGCAGCCACCCGTTCTACAAGGCGAAGCCGCCGCCACGATTTTGTGGGCATGGACGACGTCGCGGGCCGTCCACCATTGCTCTGCGATCGCGCAGGCCGTCGCAACGTCGAGCGGGCGGACAAAGCGGCGCGAGTCCGTTGCGATATGGATGAACTCCGCGAGCACCTGGGGAGCGATTGCGATCAGGTCGCCGGCGCCAATCAAGCGGGCCAAGATGGCGCGAGCATCGGAGTGCGCGGCGTGTTCGATCACTTCGGCCGCCACGAGAAAGCCGGTGTCGAGCCCATGAATCATGTCCGTCCTTCCAACAGTTCACCGAGCCGATCCTCGCCGGCGATGAACGGGCGGACCAGAGAGCCAAGACTTACGGGCGGAATATCCAGAAGGCTGTGTGGCTGCGGCGAGTCTTGCGTCGGGGCCGCGGCCAACACCGTCACCTCCTCCCCCTCAGGAAGTCGAACGCCATTATCCAACACAACGACGCCGTTTTGCACATGACCCCGGACAACCATCCGACACCTCAGCAAGTCGCGAACCAGCTTGGGCAGATTTGCACACGCCGCATATTGATTTTACTATTGCTCCGACTCCTCCTCATAGTCCTCTTCCAAATCTTCCTCTTCATCTTACTCATGCTCTTCCGCCGACCGCATCACCGACTCCGGTGCGTCAGCGCGGAGGACCGCTTGGCGCACCGTACGACTCCTCGCGACGGAGCGCGAGGGCTACACTTCCGAGCGGCAACTGACCGAGAAAACGCTCAGAGTCACCGTCCCCGCCCCTCGGCCCGCCCTCGATGAAAGCCGCGTCTTCTCAGAGCCTATCCGAGAACCGCCTGGGCAAAGGGGACAGTCCTCGCCACGGCGGATGTTCCACCCGGCGGTTCTCTCAGTCAGGCACGAACTGTTCGCACGAGCATTTGTATGGCTTTCAGCCGTCTACCGGTCTAGAATGGGTGCTGGCGAGCCACCTTTAAGTCTCTGCGCCGGCTCAAGCTGCTGGACACCACACGGGGTCAGTCGGATTAAGAACGCCTAACAAAACCGCCCGGGAGAAGGGGACAGTCCCCGTTTTTGCTCCGCGGGCTCCGCAAAAAAGGGACAGTCCCCGGCCGTTTTATGAGGCGTTCTAAGTTAACCGCTCGCAAGTCGAGCAAGAGTTGAGCATGTTACGTTACGCCTTGATTTTTCTCGTGATCGCTTTGCTTGCCAGCGCCTTCGGCATGTTTGGCTTGTCGGGCGTGGCCATGGAGGCCGCCAGGATTCTCTTTTTCGTGTTCCTGGTCATGCTCGTGATTTCCGTAATCGGTGGACGCCGGGGCACGGGTATCTAGTCGGTTCAGCAGCCGACAAGCGAATTGGAGCCTATCCGAAAACCGCGTGGGCAAAGGGGACAGTCCCCGTTTTGCTCCGCGGACTGCGCAAAAGGGGGACAGTCCCCGGCGGTTCTCGGATAGGCTCTTAATCTTCATCTTACTCATGCTCTTCCGCCGACCGCATCACCTGCTCCGGTGCGTCCGCGCGGAGGACCGCTTGACGCACCCTACGGCTCCTCGCGACGGAGTGCGAGAGCTGCACTGCCGGGCGATGGCCTCCGTGGCTGGAAGAAAGGGATAGTAACCTAATCACCTGGCACCCTCACCCCGCCCTCTCCCGTCGAAGGGAGAGGGAGAAATCGGGGGACGGTCCCCGTTTGTCGCCTGACACCATCACCCCGGCCCTCTCCCGTCAAGGGAGAGGGAGAAATCGGAAGGGGACGGTCCCCGGCGGTTTTCGGATAAGCGCTTAATCGTCATCTTACTCATGCTTTTCCGTTTCACGAGACGCGGCCGCGCTGCGTTTGCAGCGAGGTCGCGTTGTTTTTTGGATCGGATCAATGGCGCTCCACACTGGCCGACGTTGCTCGCCAGTGGCACCCGGCGGAGCGACCACCGAACTGGTCGTCTTCGCTGCCACCCGGCACACCGCTGATGAATGAATGCAGTGCTTGCAATGAAGAATCTTCGCGGCCCGCAATAAATCGTGCGGCGGTGCGTTGATAAGGAGTGAGCGAACGGGCAAGTCGCTAGCGGTCCCCTCGGAATGGATGTTGACTCGGCCTTGGCTCAGGAAGTAGCGTCGAGTCTGCAAGGCATTTCGGACCTCGTCAGCTTCTCTTCTCTTACATCCAAGTCTTGGATAACGGAGCCTTGCCCATGGTGCTTCGCATTTCGTTCCGCGCGCGCACTTTCCGATCCCACTCTCGCTCCACGAAGAACCGTCCGCCGAAAGGGGGACAGTCCCCTTTTGCTGCGCGGACTTCGCAAACGGGGACAGTCCCCGGCCGAAGCTCGCGCCGCCGCGCGCGATTGGCGATGGAAGCGCTCGAGCCGCGGTCGATGATGAGCGCGACAGCAATGCGCTCGATTAGCGAAATCGGCAACAACATCGCCGATCCGACGGAGGGAACGGCCGGGATCGACCTTCTCCGGATTGCCCCAGCCGGTTATGCCGATGGGATTAGCACGCCGTCGCTGCCGACGGACATCAGCGCTCGCGCGATCAGCAATATCGTCAATAGCCAGGCCGATCCGAACAACCCGGGGCAAGACCTGAATACAGTCGATCAGCAGAACCTGTCCGATTTCGGCTACGCCTTCGGGCAATTCATGGACCACGACATGGATTTAACCCCGGATGGCGGCGCATCGTTTCCAATATCGGTCGCAGCCGGAGACCCCATCGGGCCGAACGCGCTTCCGTTCACTCGCGCGCAGACTGATCCACTCACTGGCACGAGCACCAGCAATCCGCTCCAGCAAGTGACCGACGTTACGGCGTTCCTCGATTTGTCGCAGGTCTACGGTTCCGATCAGGCCACGGCCGACGCGCTGCGAACGATGAGTGGCGGGCTGATGAAGACCAGCCCCGGCAATGATCTGCCCTACGATAACACGACCTATTTCACCGCGCAACAACTCGCCGCGATGAACGCGTCGCTGGGCGGCATGCAGAATGCGGGAGCGCTTCTGACGAACGAACTCTTCGCTACCGGCGACATCCGCGGAAACGAAAACCTCGAGCTGACGGCGCTGCAAACGCTGTTCGTCCGCAATCACAATCTGATCGCCACGGAGCTTCAGGAACAGCATCCGGACTTGACTGACGATCAACTTTATCAAGAAGCCCGCAAGCTCAACATCGCCGAATATCAGGCGATCGTCTACGACGAATGGATTCCGGCGGTGCTCGGTAAGAACGCCCTGGCGCCATATCAAGGATACAATCCGAACGTCAATCCGAGCATCGCCACGGAATTCTCGACCGTGGCGTTCCGTTTTGGCCACAGCCTGTTGAGTGGCGGAATCGAGCGCGACAACAACCAGGGCCGGCCCATCGCCGACGTCAACTCGGCCGGCTCGGCGATCCCCTTGTCCGAGGATTTCTTCGATCCGAATCTCCTCAATCCGGCCGGCGTGCTAGACCCGGTGACCGGGCATATCTCATCGGACATCGGCCCGGTTCTTAAGGCAGACGCCGACCAAAACTCGCAGGCCATGGACGTCATGGCGATCAACGACGTGCGCAACTTGTTGTTCGGCAACTTCGGCGCCGGCGGTCAGGACCTGATCGCGCGCGATATCCAGCGCGGCCGCGACGATGGGATCCCGAGCTACAATGCCGTGCGGGCCGCTTATGGATTGGCGCCGGTGACGAGCTTTGCGCAGATCACGAGCGACGTTCAGGTCCAGCAGGAACTCTCGTTGGCCTATCAGGGCAACGTTAACAACATCGACGCCTTCGAGGGCGGCCTGGCAGAGGATCACGTCCGTGGTTCCGATGTCGGCCCGCTTTTCCAAGCGATCATGGTCGATCAGTTTACGCGCCTCCGCGACGGCGACCGCTTCTTCTATATCAACGAGAGCTTCACCCCCGATGAAATGAAGATTTTCCAACAAGGAAACACGCTCGCCAGGGTGATCGAGGCAAACACCAACGTCACGAACCTGCAACCCGATGTGTTCATTTTTGCCACGTCGATCAGCGGCCACATCTCGCTGACGTCGAGCATGTTTGGCCGCGGACCGTGCCTCGACGCGGCGGGAGCGGCGGGCACCGCGGGAGTCACCGTGAATCTGTACGACTCCAGCGGCAATCTCGCTGCGACGACCACAACGGATGCCCAGGGCAATTACAAGTTCACCGGGCTCTCTCTGGACACCTACATCGTGAAAGCGATGCTCACGGTCGGCGGCAAGGCCACGACCTTCTCGCGCTCTGTCGCGCTCACGCGAGGCATCGCAATCACCGGGATCGATCTCGGGCTGCAAATCGACCTGGGGGACCACGATTCGCGCGGCTATCCATTCGGAGGCGACGGGGGATTTGGTGGTTTTGGCAGGGGCGATGGCTGGTCGCATTGGTTTATGTGACTTGAGCCGCAGGGCTGTTCATTCTTTTGAATTGGACAACATTCATTCACGTCAGGGTGGCCGGGACTGGAGGCGCAAGCCGAAGCCCCGGTGGCAGTTCACCGGGGCTTCCCTTCGGTTCAGCCCCGGCCACCCTCCCTCCCAACTCGAATTGAAAGAATGATGGGCCCCGATTTCAGCCGCTGGTTTCTTGCGGCCGCGTTCGCAACCTATTAACCTAATAGTGTTTGCGACCGGCCTGGATCTCGAATCTTAAGCCGTCCACGTCGCGGGATTTTCGTGGCGACGACAGATTCGCCGATCGCCGCGCCCGCTTTGCTCCCCGACGGCGTCTTGAAGAGTAGGGAAGGTTCGATGCAGTCGGAATCCACCAGTCAACGGCCGACGCTGGAGTGCTTTCGCAGCTACGTCGTGCTGCTGGCCCGTTCGTATTGGAACCCGCGGCTGCAAGGAAAGCTCGATCCGTCCGACGTGGTGCAGCAAACGCTCATGCAGGCCTGGCAAGGTTTGGATGAGTTTCGCGGCCAGACGGATGGCGAATGCCGGGCGTGGCTGCGAAGAATCCTGACGCGGTGCGTGGCGGACTTGGCCCGCGGCTTTGCTAGGGACAAGCGCGCGGTGACAAAGGAATGCTCGTTGGACGCGATGGTGACGGAATCTTCCGGGAGGTTAGAGGCGTGGTTGGACGATCAGCAATCCTCTCCCCAGGAGCGCGCCGAGCGCGACGAGCAGTTGGTGCAATTGGCCGACGCGCTCGAGGCCCTGCCCGAGGCGCAGCAAGAGGCCATCGCGCTGCACCACCTGCACGGGCTGAGCATTGCCGAGATCGGACCGTTAATCGACCGTACGCCGTCGGCAGTAGCGGGGCTGCTCAAACGCGGCTTACGCGCGCTTCGCGGGCAGATCGAATCGAGGGAATAGCCATGTCCGACGACGCTACGGATAATCCTATTTCGGGCGATCCCATTGACGTGCTGGTGGCGGAATGCGTGGAGGCCCGCCGCGCCGGCAGGCGAAGCGATTGCAGTTCGATCATCGAACAGCACCCCGAGATTGCGTCGGAACTATCCGGTTTCCTCGACGACTACGACCGAATTGATGAGCAGTTCGCACCGTTGCGCAAATTGCTCGCGGGCGATACTCCCCATGCGGGCGAAATCCCAACCGTCGGCAGCGAAGGCACGGCTGTCTCACCAGCGCCGAAGGCCGGCAGCGCGTTCGGCGATTACGAATTGCTGGCCGAAATATCGCGTGGCGGCATGGGAATGGTCTTCAAAGCGCGGCAGCAAAGCCTCGGCCGAGTCGTTGCTCTCAAGATGCTGCTCGATAGCGGCAAATCGACCACCGACCGCGAGCGATTCCTCGTCGAAGCCCGGGCCGTCGCCCGGCTCAGCCATCCGCATATCGTGCCGATTTACGAAGTCGGCGAGCACGACGGGCGACCCTATTTCACGATGGAGTTCATCTCCGGCGGCAGCCTCCGCGAGCGACTCGAGGAGCTGCGCGGCGATCCACGGGCCGTCGCGCAATTCATGGCGACGGTGGCTCGGGCGGTGGAGCACGCGCATCGCCGCGGCATCCTGCACCGCGACCTGAAGCCGGGCAATGTATTGCTCGATGAACGGCGCGAGCCCCACGTCACCGACTTCGGCTTGGCAAAGCGCCTCGATGAGGAAAGCGGCCTGACGCAGGCCGGAGCGATCGTCGGCACGCCGAGCTATATGGCCCCCGAGCAGGCTCAAGCGGCGACGGATTTATCGACCGCCGTCGACGTTTACGGCCTGGGAGCGGTGCTGTACGAGCTGCTCACCGGCCGGCCGCCGTTCAAATGCGAGACGGCGTTGGAGACGATGATGAAGGCCCGGTTGCAATCGCCGCCGGCGCCGCGCCTGCTTTCGGCCGACGTTGAGCCGGACTTGGAAGCGATCTGTCTGAAATGCCTGGAGAAGGAACCGCAGGCCCGCTATGGATCGGCTGACGCGTTGGCCGATGATCTCGATCGCTGGCTTGACGGAAGACCGATCCGCGCCCGTAAGGTTTCGACCCGCGAACGGCTGGTCAAATGGGCGCGGCGCCAGCCGCTGATGGCTGGAGCTGCGGCGACGATCGCCGTGGCGATTCTGGCGCTGCTCCTTCTCGGCGGATTCCTGTGGCAGAATGCCGAGCAGAGAGCGATGGCGGTGAAGAGTCTGGGTGAAGCACGGAAGCAACTTCTGGAAATTAACGGCTCGCGGGACGCAGCGGAGCAGAAACGGAAGTTCGCCGAAACGGCGGCCGGCGCGGCAGAGAAACGGCTCGAGCGCGCTAGCCGCGACGCTCTCCACACGGAGTACGCCGCCGACATGCTGATGGCCCATGCCGCCTGGCAAGGTGAAAACCCCGCCGCGGTGAGCGAGCTACTTGGCCGCTACAAAGAGGCCACTGGAAAAGATGATGTGCGCGGCTTCGAATGGCACTATTTGAATCGGCAATTGCACGGCGCTCGGCTGTCGTGGCGTGATACGCTAGAGGTGCGAGGGAAGCAGGGTACAAATCTCGCGACGGCCATCTCGCCCGACGGCAAGACGCTCGCCACCGCCCAAATGGGAAACAGGGTCAAACTTTGGGACCTCGCCGATGGCAGGTTGCTGCAAGAGATCGAGATCAGGAACGCCGATTCCGGCGACAATCCGTTTGCGAAAGTCGCCGGCTTGTTCTTTGCCGACGACGGGCGCAAGTTGGTGGCGGTCGCTAGAAAACTGCCGGGCGAGCAGCAGGTGGATTGGAGTGTCCCGGCCGCGGCCAGCGCCGCCTTGATCGCCTCGCCGAGTCTGTTGACGGCGTCATCGCCCAGTAGCATCGCGCTAGCGGAATCCGCGATGAGCGCAGGCTCTACGGCAATCACCCGAGCCCGCCGAGCGGCGGCATCTCGAGTCGCCGCCCTTTTCGACAAGGCCGCGGCCAATAAGGACCAGCTCAGGATCGAGTCGCTCGCCGACTCGCTCGAATATCAGACATTTACGCTTGCCGATCGAAACCCGCCCAGCGTCGAGGAGTTCGATCCGGACCGGTTGCAGACGACCGTCCTACCGCTCCTGGCGAACCGGTTCGCTGTCGCTCACAAGGGGCAGATTCTGATTGTTTTGGCAATCGATCGCTCGGCCGATGGCAGGTTTCTTGCCCTGGCCGGGGCGGAACCCAAAGAAGCGTCCGAGACCCAGGCGTCATCCGGCGCAGCGTCTGGCGGAAAGCTCATCGTCTGGGATTTGGCGAACGGCCAAGTACGTGCCGAACAGAACTCACCTGCGATGCTGACCGCTATCGCATTCTCACCGGACGGGGCCACGCTCGCGATTGGCAATTCCGATGGTGCGGTCAGCCTCGTGGCGTCCGATCTCGTTCAGCCTCCGCGGGTCTTGCCGGGTCAACACGGTTGGACCTATTCGCTCCATTTTGCACGCGACGGAAAACGGTTGGTCAGCGGCGCTCGAGACGGCCTCGTAGTCGTCTGGGATGTCGCAAACGCCGTCGAAATCGCTCGCCTACGCGGTCATACGAGCGCGGTCTGTCGCGTCGAGCTGAGTCCGGACGGCCAAACGCTGGTTTCCGGCGGCATGGACGGGACGATCAAGGTCTGGGATCTGGCGCGCGCCAACCAGTCCTTGATCCTGCATGGTCACGAAACATCCGTGGCGGGCTTGGCGTTCAATGCCGATGGAAATCAACTCGCATCAATCGACTTGAGCGGCTCCGCCAGGACTTGGCGAATGTCCGACGGCGAGAAGTTGCAACACAGCAAGCCGCAGAGCATCGACGACTTGACGACGCGCGCATCGAGCAGCGGCAAGACGATTGCCTGGAAGGACAAATCGAGCGAAGCGATGTTGGTCCGCGACGTTGCCACCGGTCGGCAATCCCGACTCAATTGGCCGGATCACCTGCCGATCGGCTTGACGCTCTCGCCGGACGACAAACTTCTGGCGGCCGCGAACCTGACCGAGCGCGGCGGCCTTGCCGTGTGGGACATTGCCAGCGGCCGCCAACTGGCCGCCGTCGACGGGATCAAGCCGTCGGCAATGGACCACCCGTATTGGTCGGCGTTTTCGCCCGATACCAAATTGCTCGCCTGTGCGCAAAACGACGGCGTTCTGCTCTGGGATTGGCAAGCCGGAAAGTCGCGACGGATTCTGGAGATCCCGGGCACGCTGACGACGGCGCTGGCGTTCTCGGCCGACGGCAAATTCATTGCCGCGGCGGCAGACGACACGAGCGGGGCTGGCGGCGCGACGGTTCGCGTTTGGGATTTGGAAGCCGATCAAAGCGTGTGCGAATGTCGCGGCGCGGGCCTGGAAGTCGCCGCGCTGGCCTTTAGCGCCGATGGTCGCCGTCTGGCGACCGGCGGGGTCACGTCGTCGCAGCAAGGGATTCTAAAACTTTGGGACACAACCGGCGGCCGCGAGGTCTTTTCGACACAGTTTCCCATGGCCCTGATCACCACGGTCGCCTTCAGCGGCGACGGATGGCGATTGGCCGCGGCTGTGACCCCGATCAATTGGAGCAAGTTGTCCAAGGACGCACCCAGCGAGATCCATGTGTGGGACGCGACGCCGATCGCCGCGGACGCAGCAAAATGAACTTGCTCTAGGTGTCGCGCGTCCGCTCCCGCTCCGTTTGGGAGAGGGCCGGGGTGAGAGGAATCGAACGTAAACAAAGAAGTCACATGAACTCAATTCGTTAACCACGTCTTTACTCTAGGGGAGAATTGGAATGAAAACGTTGCAAAGAATGATCGGGGTGATGTTGGTTTTGTCGATCGCCGTCTGTTTCGCGCCGGCCGTCTGGGCCGCCGACTCGGCCGATACCGGAAAGGACTTGCCGGTGCTGAAATTGGTGCCCGAGGATGCTCTGGCAATCGTGCTGATCAATCACTTGGACAAGGCCGACGAGCAGATTGGCAAGCTGACGCAGGAGATGCAGGTCCCGGCGCCCCCCGGCTTATTGCCGATGTTGAAGGCGATGGCCGGCATTCAAGAGGGATTCGACGACCATGGTTCCGCGCTGCTAGCCCTGATGCCCGGCTCCGCCGCGGACTCCGCGCCCGTCGCGGTCATCTTCGTTCCCGTCAACGATTACAAGAAATTCATCGCTCAATTCCATCCCGCCGATGCATCGGCCGAAATAGCTGAAGTCAACATCATGGGGCGTCCTCACGTCGTTGCCCATAAGGAGGTTTTTGCTGTCCTGGCCCACACATCGGACAAAGACACGCTCAAGAAGGTGCTCGATAGCACGCGGAGCGTCGCTCCCGTGATCGCCTCGCTCGACGATTGGATTAAGGGGCAAGCGATCTCGTTTGTGGCCACTCCGACGGGCGTCACGCGGGGAGTCTCCGTGGCGCGAAAGGCCGTCGAGCAAATGAAAGCCGTTCTGGCCAACGCGAAAGATCCATCGATGAAAATGGCGGCCGGAAACATGGGAATCTACGATGGATTTCTCGACGCGGCCGAAAAGGAAGTGAGCGCGTTTGCCGTCGGGATGCACGTTGATCACGATGGCGGCTTTCACGAAGACATCCGCACGGTGTTCGTCGCCGGCGGCTCGTGGTCCTCGACCGCTAGCTCTCTCCCGGTTCCTCAAGGCGATCGGCTCGCATGCCTGCCCGGCGGACCGTATATGCTCGCCTTTGATGGAGCGATGCCGAAATCCTTCTCGAAGGGAATGTTGAACATGTCGGTCGGCGCGATCAACAACATGATCAAGGCTGGCGGCGGCAAGGAATTGACCGAAGAACAAACTAAGCAGCTCGACGACTTGATGGAAAAGTCGATGGCCGGCCTTCGCTCGATGTCGATGGTCATGGGATCGCCCAAGCCGGGCGGATCGCTGTATAGCAACATGGCCGCCGTCATGAAAGTCAACGATGCGAAGCAATACATGGCCGACTACCAAGAGGCAATGGAAAAGATGAGTGGCATTCTCAACTCGACGGGAGTCCAATTGCCGTTCATCCAGGAAATCAAGAAGGTCAAGATCAACGACGCCGACGGCCTTGAATTGACGATGGACATGTCGGCAATGCTCAAGAATATGCCGAAAAACCCCGGCTCTTCGCAGATGCTGAAACTGATGTTCGGATCGGAGGGCAAGATGAAGGCTTTTATCGTTCCGATCGACGAGACGACTGTGGCATTCAGCTACATCAACGCCGACGGTATCGCCCGCGTCAAGGCCGCGTGCCAGAATCCGCAGACGAGCTTGGCAGCGGACGCCGACATCGCGCAGACGGCGAAGCTGCTGCCGGCGGGCGCGCAGTGGGTCGGCTATTTGAGCCCCAAGGGCTTGGTGGATTTCGTCAGCGGGTTTGTGTTTGGCATGGCGCCGCCGGGCGCGGCGATGCCAGCGCTACCCGCGTTTCCCCAGACTCCCCCGATCGGATTCGCCGCCGAGGCCTCGGCCAAAGCACTCGACGTGCAGATCGTGATTCCCGGTGCGGCGATGAAGGGAGTCGGAACATACGTGACGCAGATGCACCAGATGATGGCCCCCACGCGGCAACCGCAGATACGCTAGATGCGCGCCGCGAGTTTGGGGCTTCGCTTTGCTTGTTTGATCCGGAGACATCGGCGACGGCGCGACTCCATGCCGCCGTCGCCGTAGGCTCCGGGTTGAACGACCCTTTCTCGGTCGGCTTGACACCCCATCGCCGCGGCCATAAATTGTGTGGTTTGCAGTGCACTGGGTCATCTTGGTCAGGCGGGTTTTCTGGCGGACCATGTGCCCGAAACCCTTTTGAGGGTCGAGATTAGCATGGCCGTACCTAAGCGACGACAATCGAATTCCAAAACCGGCAGCCGCCGGGCGCACGACGCCAAGAAGCCGCGGCAATTGACCTATTGCCGGCAGTGCAGCACGGCGGTGCCGACGCACGTGATCTGCCCCAAGTGCGGCTTTTACATGGGCCGCGCCATCGTGGAAACGGAAGTCTAGAGGCCGGCGGCCGGGGGCCAGGAATATCGCTCAGGGCTTGTTGGGAGGGCCTAGCCGGTGACGAAGCCCGCCTTGCTTTTTCCCGGCCAAGGGGCGCAGACCGTCGGCATGGGGCGGCAGTTGGCCGATTCGCTGCCCGCCGCCCGAGCGATTTACGACCGGGCCAACCGGCTTTTGGGCTTCGATCTGGCAAAGATTTGCTTCGAGGGACCGGCGGAACAGCTTGACTCGACGGTGTATAGCCAGCCAGCGATCTTTGTGACGAGCCTGGCCGCTCTTGAATCGCTGAAGGCCGCCTCGCCGGCCGTCATTGCCGAATGCGGTGCCGCGGCGGGTCTGAGTTTGGGGGAGTATTCGGCGCTCGTTTTCGCCGGGGTGATGGATTTCGAGTCCGGCCTGAAGGTCGTTCAAGAACGAGGGTCAGCAATGCAGGCCGCCTCCGATGCCGTGCCGAGCGGAATGGTGAGCATTCTCGGGCTCGAACTGCAACAGGTCGAAGCGCTTTGCCAGCGGGCGGCGCAAGGGGATGTCTTGCAGGTTGCGAACCTGCTTTGCCCGGGAAATATCGCGGTTTCCGGCACACAGGAGGCTTGCCAGCGCGTCATGGCAATGGCGGCGGAAGCAGGTGCGATGCGCGCCCTTCCGCTGGCGGTGGCTGGGGCCTTCCACACGCCGATCATGCAGCCCGCGGTCGAGCGATTGGCAGCAGTGCTGGCCGGAATTCAATTGCGAAAACCGCGCGTGCCGGTCATCTCGAATGTCGATGCCCAGCCGCACGACGATCCCGAGGAAATCCGTCAATTGCTAATCCGACAGGTGGTGAGCCCCGTGCGATGGGAAGAGTCCGTACGGCGACTACTTGCCATGGGGTGCGATCGGTTCTATGAAATTGGACCGGGCCGAGTGCTCCGTGGACTCATGAAACGCATCGAGCGAAAAGCCGAATGTTTTGGCGCGATGGAATAAGTTTGCCACGGATGAACCACAGATGAAACACGGATAGGATTCATATGAGCAAGACATCTGACGGCCCGGCGGCGCGACTGACCGTTGACCTTGCGGGGCAAGTCGCCCTGGTGACCGGCGCGTCGCGCGGGATCGGCCGGGCGACGGCGATTGCGCTGGCCCGCTGCGGCGCGCGCGTGGCTTGCGTCGCGCGAAACACCGAAAAGCTCGCCGAGACCGTCCAGGCGATCCGGTCGGCCGGCGGATCGGCGGAGGCGTTCGAGTGCGACGTGACCAACGGCGCGGCAGTGCAGGCGCTGGTCGACAAGATCGCCGACGAATGGGGCCGGCTCGACGTGCTCGTGAACAACGCCGGCATCAC
>DASZFO010000209.1 GCA_035939775.1 Pirellulales bacterium
TCGAGCGCCTCAGCGTTCTTGATCAGCACCCCGGCCGACGCGCCTCGGCCGACGCCGACGGTGATCGACATCGGTGTAGCCAACCCGAGCGCGCAGGGGCAGGCGATGATCAGCACGGCGACCGAATTGACCACGGCGTAGGCCAGCGCCGGCGTCGGGCCCAAGGCGCCCCACGCGATGAAGGTGACCACCGCCACAAGCACCACGGCCGGCACAAAGTAAGCCGCCACGGTATCGGCCAAGTGCTGGATCGGCGCCCGCGAGCGCTGCGCGGCGCTGACCATTTCGACGATTTGAGCCAACAGCGTTTCGCTCCCAACCTTCTCGGCCTGCATGGCAAATCCGCCGGTGCCATTCACCGTGCCCCCAATTACGCGATCCCCCGCGTGCTTCTCGATGGGGATCGATTCGCCCGTGACCATCGATTCATCAACGGCGCTGGAGCCTTCCAGCACCGTGCCATCAACGGGCACTTTCTCGCCGGGCCGCACGCGGAGCCGATTGCCACGCTGGACACTCTCGAGCGGCACGTCAGATTCCGTGCCGTCGTCGCGCACCAGCCGCGCCGTCTTGGGCGCCAAACTGAGCAGCGATTTGATCGCCGCGCTCGTCTGGCTGCGGGCGCGGAGTTCGAGAACTTGCCCCAAGAGAACCAAAGTGACGATCACCGCCGCCGCCTCGAAGTAACCCGGCACAAGCCCGCTTTTCATCCGAATCGCAGACGGGAACGCCCAAGGCGCGAGCAGCGCCGCCACGCTGTAAACAAACGCCACGCCGACGCCGATCGCAATCAACGTGAACATATTCAAGCTGCGATTGACGATCGACGCCCATCCGCGGACGAAAAACGGCCAACCGCCCCATAGCACCACCGGGATCGCCAGGGCGAACTCGGCCCACTGCGCTGCGACCGGGCTGAGGAGCCGGTCGAGCGGCCTGCCGGCGATCACGTCGGCCATCGCGATCACGACCAGCGGCACGCTTAGCGCGACGCTCACCCAGAACCGGCGGCTCATATCGATGAGTTCTGGATTGGCGTCCTCGGCGGCGGTTACCGTGCGCAGCTCCAGAGCCATCCCGCAGATCGGGCACGAACCCGGCGCATCGCGCACAATCTGCGGGTGCATCGGGCAGACATATTGCGTTCTCGCTGCCGCTTTCGGCGGCGAAACCGGCTCCAGCGCCATCCCGCATTTCGGACAAGAGCCTGGCTGCGGCCGTCGCACTTCTGCGTGCATTGGGCAGGTATAAATGGCTTCAACGTCCGCGGGCTGTGGTAATCGCGGTTGAACGAGGGCCGGGTTTTGGTTCGGCGCATCCGTATGACCGTGGCCGACGCTGCCAGCGTCGGAACCAATATATTGATCCGGATTCTGCTGAAATTTCTCCGCGCACTTTTTGCTGCAAAACAGGTACTTGCGGCCGCCATACTCCAAAGTAGCGGCGGGACGCGCGGGATCGACCTTCATCCCGCAAACCGGATCGCGGAATTCCTCGGTCTGGCCAACCTGCAAGATTGGAAGACCGGCTGCACCGGGCGGGGTGTTCTTTGGATCGTTCATCGCACCGTTCCCCGGATGATTGTAAGCGGCAACCCTGCTAAAGTGCGTCGAGTCGCACAATTATAGCCGCCTAGCGGCTTCGACCTAATGGCCACCGCGCTCGCGGACTCTGCCGCTTCGGCAAGGTTTAGCGATTCCGCCGAAAACAATTGCGTGGCTTTTCATCGAGTGCCGATTTCAGCGAGGAGGCGAATCAGCAGAAACGCGCGATTTGTTACTCGGCGCGCAGGTTCCCAAGATGAAATCCACAGAATTCACGGATTTACACAGATGGTCTGGAGGTCGGCGGCCGACTGCGGCCGCACCATTCAAATCTGTGTCAATCTGCGAAATCTTTGGATAGAATCCGTCGGCAGTTCAAGGAGGGACGTTCGTGTCGCTGCTCCGGCAATTGCGACGATCCGCGGGGATCTATCTGCTCGGCCTGTGCTGCGCTAGCGGATGCCAGACCGGCGCGGGCACAAATGGCACCGTCCAGCTTGCCGCCGATCAGCCCCGTATGGGCATGGAAAGTCCACGGCCGTTGCTCGCGCAGTCCATGCCGCCTAAAGGCGGAACTCCAACACCGCAGCCGACGCCCACGGTGCGGCCCGTCGCGTTCCTGAAACAATCCGCAGCGGCAGCTTGTCCCCCTGACGCCGACGATCTCTTTGCCGGTCAAACGGAACTCGAGCCAGGGCCGCTCGTGGCGGAGGTGCTGAGGCGCAATCCGTCGCTCGAGGCGATGACGTCGGCCTGGCAGGCGGCGGCCGAGCGATATCCGCAGGTCGTCTCGCTCGAAGACCCGATGCTCATACTGGCGATGGGCCCCGGCACGTTCGGCGATCCGACGCACGACGTGGCCTGGATGATCGAGGGCTCGCAGAAGATCCCTTGGCATGGCAAGCGGCAGCTTCGCGGCCAGCAGGCCCAGGCCGAGGCCTCCGCCGCGCGCTCGGATGTTGATGAAACTGAATTGCGATTGGTCGAATCGGCGAAGATGGCGTTGTTGGACTACTATCTCGTCCGCCGCGATCTGGAATTGAATGCCGAGGGGCTGCGGCTCACGCAGCGATTTCGCGACGACGCGGATTCGAAGTACCGCGCTAATCTGGTAACACAGCAAGACATCCTGCAAGCCGATTTGGAGTTGAGCGATCTGCGTCGGCGGAAATTCGAGCTGGAGCGGATGGATCGCGTGGCGGCGGCGCGGATCAACACACTCTTGCACCGCCCAGTCGATCGCGCTTTGCCTCCGTCGCCGAGCCGGTTGCCAGCCGCCGCTTCGGAACCGCCGCTAGCGATGGTGCAAGAAATGGCTGCCGAGCGCCGGCCCGATCTGATGGCCCTGGGCGCTAAGCTGCGTGCGGAGCAAACGGCTGTGGCAATTGCGGAAAGCGATTACTACCCCGATCTCGACGTGGTGGGCCGTTACGACGGTTTCTGGCAACATGCCGACCGGCAATTGGCGCCGATGGTCGGCGTGAATCTCAATGTTCCGCTCGACAACGAGCGGCGGCGGGCCGCGATTCGCGAGGCTCAATTCCGCGCCAACCAACGGCGGGCCGAATACGAAGCGAAGTTCGACGAGATCCACGGCGACGTTGAGGCCGCCTATCAGCAGGTCGTCGAAAGCCGCCGCACGATCGAACTCTACGGCCAAACCATCATGCCCGTGGCCGAACAGAACCTCGAATCGGCCCGAGCCAACTATTCGGCGGGCAAGATCGACTTCTTGCGGCTCATTGAAGCCGATCGACAATTGGTCATGCTGCGCGAGAAGCGCGAAGAATCGCTGGCCGATTATCACCGCCGGCTGGCCGAATTGGAACGAGCCTCAGGCGGACCGCTTCCGGCCACCGCGCCGCCCGAAACCATCCCTCCCGGCCCGCGGCCGTAGCACGGCGCCTTGATTCCCGTTCGGATCCGCGGATGGCCGGGGCTGGACCGAAGGGAAGCCCCAGTTCGCGGGCCCGCCGGGGCTTCGGCGGCGCCTCCAGCCCCGGCCACCCTGATGCGAACGAGAATTCTTCAACTTGAACGAGTGCAAGGACCTGTCGTTCGCCAATCCCGCCTTGATTCCCACTCGGATCGCGACTAGATTCGGTGGTTTCGGCGGGAAACCATGGGGAACCTGATGAGCGTGTCGGCGGTCGCGTCGGAATTGAACGTGGAACGGGTCGCCACTCGGCGGCAGCGCCGGGAGTTCTTGCTTCTCCCGTGGAGCCTTTACGCGGGCGATCCAAACTGGATTCCGCCGTTGTTGTTCGATCAACGGGGGCTGCTCGGCTTCCACCGGCATCCGTTTTATCAAGACGCCGAATGTCAGACGTTTCTCGCCTATCGCCAAAGCCGGCCGGTGGGGCGCGTCGCCGCCATCGTGAACCACGCCCACAATCGCCGGCACAAGGAAGAGCGCGGGTTCTTCGGCTTCTTCGAATCGATCGACGATCAGGAGGTGGCCGATTCGCTCTTCGAGGCGGCCCAGCGCTGGTTCGTCGAGCGGAACATACGCCAGATTCGCGGGCCGTGCAATCCATCGCTGAACTACGAATGCGGCCTGCTCGTCGAGGGCTTCGATACGCCGCCGTTTTTCATGATGACGTACAACAAGCCTTACTACGGGCGGCTGATCGAAGGGGCCGGCTTTCAAAAGGCGCAAGACCTCTACGCCTATTGGGGCCATTTCGACATGCTCGAAAAGCTCGACCCGAAGCTCTTGCAGATTTGCCTGCAAGCTGCCGAGCGATTTAACGTCAAAGTGCGGCCGATCAGCAAGTCGCGGTTCCGCGAAGAACTGGACATGTTCTTGAACATTTACAACCAATCGCTCGGGGCCACTTGGGGCTTTGTTCCCCTGTCGCCCGCCGAGGTCAGGCATCTCGGGAGCCAGATGCGCCACATGATCGTGCCCGAGTTGTCGCAAGTGGCTGAGGTCGATGGCCAGCCGATCGGCGTGGTGTTCGGTTTGCTGGACTACAACCCGCGGATCAAGCAGATTGACGGCCGGCTGTTTCCATTCGGCTTCATTCGCCTGTTGAGCAACCGCCGCGCGCTCAGGCGGATGCGAATCATCAGCGCCAACGTCGTGCCCGAGTATCAACGCTGGGGGATCGGGCTGGTCCTGCTCAACGCACTCGTTCCGAAAGTGAAGGAATGGGGCATCGAGGAGGCCGAATTCTCCTGGGTGTTGGAAAGCAATACCCTCTCGCGCGGCGGCCTGGAAAAAGGGGGCGCCAAGCTCAGCAAGACCTACCGAATCTTCGATCGGGATTGAGCGGCGAAGATGACCCTACGCCGCTTCGGCCGACGGCTCGACGCGGTTTTTCTCTCGTGACCGGTCGGTCCAGAGTTCGCGCATCACCGCCCAAAAGCTCGGGTACACGGTGCGGCGATAGGGCGAATCCGCCGGCAGCTCGGCCATCAAGCGGCGATGCGCCACGCCCAGGTTGTGATACGGCAGCGACGGAAACAGATGGTGCAGCGCGTGGAAGCGCAGGCCGAGCGGGAAGAACAATTCGGTGAAGATCGGGCCGCCCGTGATGTTCACCGAGTCTTCAAGCTGCTCGAGATACGTCATTTCTTCTCCCGCGTTGCGATAGTGATGGGCGACCATGTTGCGGACATAATTGAGCCCGAGCGTCAGCAGCGCCAAGAAATACAGTTGCAGGCCGTAGGTCCAGGGGCGAAACCCGGCCGTGATTGCGACGAGGATGACTGTCGCCCGCAGGCAGCAAGCCATTTCCAGCGCCGCCCAGGCCTTCCGCGGCGCCCAAGGGGGCACTTCGAGCCGATGGCGGAAGTTGATCACGAACGACGACATGTGCTCGAGCGCCCATTTCCGCATTGGCGGATACAGGAACGAAAGCGGCGCGACCACCAACAGCCGGACATAAATGTAAATCGGCAACAGCGGCACTTGCAGCCAAAACCAGAGCAGCTTCCAGCGCGATCCGTTTCCGAGCGGAAGGTATTCGCCGTCGCGAATCGTGCCGTAGCGATGGCTGTTGTGATGGTCGATGTGGTTCTCGTAAAAGAACGACGGCATGAGCATCGGAATGCCCGCCAGCAAGTTCCAACCAATTCGGAACGCCAGCAACTCTCCTTGCCGCA
Source organism: Pirellulales bacterium (assembly GCA_035939775.1). Taxonomy (NCBI): domain Bacteria; kingdom Pseudomonadati; phylum Planctomycetota; class Planctomycetia; order Pirellulales; species Pirellulales bacterium. Next base: position 5,655 of record DASZFO010000209.1, read on the forward strand.
AATGCGTGATCTCGTGGACGAAACTTCCGACCCGGAAGAGCGCGAACCCCGCGATCAGAAAGCTGGCAATCTGCAACAGCGAAAACGCCGGCGCGCGGAAGTAAACGATCGCGAAACCGTAGCCGATCGTGAGCGTCAGCAGCATGTCGGCCCAGTAGATGGCGGCTCGATGGACAAACAGATCGCCCAGAATCCGCCGCGCCTCGCGGAACGAGAAAGTGCCCGCGGCCCGTTCCGGCTCTTCGCCGCTCGAGTCGCCGGCGGCGCTCGGCGGCGATTTCGGTGCGATCGAATTGCGGTCCGTGCGGGATTCAACGGTTGGCCGCGGCGCGACGATCGGTAGGCCGGCGGAACTGGCGGTCAACCCGGCCGGACTCGCTCCGACCTGCGTGGGACTGCTCGACATGGATGCGGCATCCTGTGAATCTGACGGACTGAATTCGATTGGGGAAGCACTCGCCGCCGTGCAACCATCGTGCCGCTTTCCGCGAGCGACCGGAGGGGCCCCTTCACTTGGCGCCAACGCGTCGGTCCGTCACTAAAGACAATAATCACTCGCGGGGCGGTCTTCAAGCGGTTCGTCCCGTGGCGGTCGCGAAATTCTCCGTTCGCTGTGCTTCGCAGTTCTCATCGGCAAATCCGCCATGCCGCGTACAGATTCACAGCCGCCCCGGCACCACTTGCGGCGGGCGGCGGCAGGAACAATCGGCAGGGTTTAACCAGCCGCGCCAGTCGACGGCAAAAACGCGCGATTTGATCGATCACGCGAGGATTTCGGGCAGCGCGAATAGGGCAAAGCGGGGCGACAGCGCTAGAAGGCATCGCGGTCGCGAATTAAGAACGCCGCACCCTCTCGCAGAGTGGTAGTCGAATTCGCCAGAACTCGCGTTTACTGAGCGTCGGGACCGTAATTGTGGCGAATTTCGCTACTGGGCCGGCTGATTCGTGTGCCGAGCCATTCGCCATAGCTGGCCGAGGGCGCTCCAAAGGCTTGTCTCTTCGGTCGCGCGATAGGGAGAATCGGCGGGCAATTCGGCCATTAGCCGCCGGTGGGCCGCCGCCAAATTATGGTATGGCAGCGAAGGGAAGAGGTGGTGCAGGGCGTGAAAACGCAAACCGACCGGGGCCCAAAGACCGGTCAAGAGCGGTCGCCGCGGATAGTTCACTGAATCCAGCAACTGCTCGACGAAGGTCATCTCGCGGCCATCGTTGAAGAACCGATGCGCTCCCAGCGTGCGAATCGAGTTGATCAGTACGACCACCACGCCCGTCAGATAGACCTGCGCCAAGAATCCCAACGGCAACACTCCGCGCAGAACGGGAAACGGGGCATTCGGATTCGCCCCCGGCAGCGTCCCGCGGATCAACAGGACCGCCACGGCCCAGCAAAACAGGCAGCACGCCAGCTCTTGCATCCGCCAGACGCGCAGCACGTCGCGCGCCGGCAGCGGTCGAACGTAGCTCGGATCCATCACCAGCGAAGAGGCCCGCTGATGCACCCAGCGTCGCACTCCAGGAAAAACCCAAGTGAGCGGCGTGAGCAGCATAAAGCGAACCACAGCCAGGCCGGGGATAATCAAGCTCTGCGACAGATAGAACCAGATCGCCCAGGCGGATTGATGCCCCAGCGGCAGATACTCGCCGTCTTGCTTGGTGCCGAAATGCTTGCGGCGATGGTGGTCGAGATGCGTGTAATAGGTGAACGAAGGGAGCAAAAGCGGAATCCCGCAGACCAGATTCCACACCACCCGAAAGGCCCGAAACGATCCGCTGCGGAAATGGACGATCTCATGGATGAACAGCGCCGCCCGATATAAGCACAGGCTGGAACCGACGAAGAGAGCGATCTGCGCAAGTGACCACGCCGGTACCTTGCGGACCAGCCCATAGCCGAGATATCCCAAACCCAGCGACACGAGGAAATCGATCCAATAAATCCACGGATTGGGATCGAACAGATCGCGCACGATGTACCGAGTTTCGGCAAGCGAAAACGAAGCGGTGGATTGCTGTTCTTCTTCGAGTTCAATCATGGAAGTTCGTCAGGCTTTCGAATCTGACAGGTGAGTAGGTCAGGCTTTCCAGCCTGACAGCCCTGCCGTTGGAGTCAGCCGCGATTCCGTCAGGCTGTCTTCGACCCTGAGGCTCAGACCCGAAGGGGAAAGCCTGACCTACT
>DASZFO010000210.1 GCA_035939775.1 Pirellulales bacterium
GGTTCGCTGCCGATTCTGGCGGCTTGCGACGCGGGAAAAGCGGTGTATTGCGCCGTCACTCCGCATTTGGAGCTAGCCGAGGCCTTGCGGCTAAAAAAGCGAGTTGAAGAGTCGGGGATCGCTTTCATGGCGGAATTTCCCCGGCGGCAGGCCCCGGCTACCTTGCGGCTGAAGGAGTTGATCGCCACACAGCTCGGCGAGCCGCGGTTGTTGTTCTGCCATCGGAGGGTGCCAGTAAAGAACGGCGCCGCGCCGCGAGCGCGAACTTGCTCGAAGGCGCCGGAAACTCGCGATCTCGTCGAGTTGGTCGATTGGTGCCGGTATGTCGTCGGCCGGGATCCGACGAGCGTGTTCGGCATCGAACACCATGTCGATCCGAACGCGGCCGCCGAGGATTATACGATGATGAACGTGGATTTCTCCGGTCCCAGCCCACCGGGGACCGGCACGGCGGCCCAAATCAGTTGCGGCACCTACATGCCCGTGCAATGGGAAGAGGCGGTCACGTTTCGCCCTCCTCCAGCGCTTCAGGTCGCTTGCCAGAACGGCGTTGCGTTTATCGACTTGCCAACGTCGCTGATCTGGTTCGATCGCGCCGGGCGTCATCAGGAATCGCTCGACAGCGAGCGGCCGGTCGGCGAGCAACTCCTGGCGCAGTTCTATCGCTCGGTCACGAGCCTGGTGCGCAACACATCGGGGCTCGAAGACGCCTACCGCGCGCTCTCGGTCGTCCTGGCGGCCCGCACCAGCCATCGCGAGGGTCGCCGGATTTTTTTGAATTCGTGATGGCTCGCCTGTAGCGGAATTCGCCAGAATTCCGTGATCGAGCGGAATGGCGGCAACTTAATCCCGGCAGCATCGACGGCAACCGCGGACCGATCGCTATTCAACGATCTTGGTTTTCGGCAGTGCCTTCTTCAGCTTGGCCATTCCGCCGTCGGTGAGTTGGGTGAACTGCAAGTTCAACTCTTTGAGGTTCTTCAGGCCGGACAGCAAATCGACGCTGGCGTCGGTCGTCTTGGTTCCCTTGAGGTTCAAGGTTTCGAGACCCTTGAAATTAGCGAGAACTTTGATCCCGTCGTCCGTGATTTTCTTAACGTCTTCCAAAGTGAGGCTCTTGAGGTTTGTCATTCCCATGAGCTTGGCCAGACCGGCGTCGGTGATCGAGGTGTTCCAGAGTTCGAGAGTTTCCAAACCGGTGAGCGATTGAATCTGATCGAGTCCTTCGTCGTCGAGAGAAGTTTCCGAGAGGTTCAGAATCTTGAGACCCTTCATCTGCTTGAGATGCGCGAGCCCCGGACCGGTGACGGCGGTGCCGCGCAGCTCGAGTCGCTTCATCTTCGTCATTCGATCGAGATTGGCCAGGCCCTCGTCGGTCAGATTGGTTCGCATGACGTCAAGTTCCACGATTTCCGGCATATTCTCGAGCACTTTCGCTCCCTCGTCGGAAAGCTCGGTGTCTTCCAGCGACAGCGATTTGAGCTTCGTAAGGGCTTTTAACGTGGCGATCCCCTGATCGGTGACCGACGGATTGCGGAGTTTGAGGTCCACCAGATTCGTCAGCCCCTGGAGATTGGCCACGCCGGCGTCTCCGATTTCCGCGCAACCGCGAAGATCAAGCACGCGAAGCTTCACAAGCGGCTTGAGATGGACCATCCCCGCATCGGAAAGATTGGTGTATAAGAGCAGGAGCCGCTCGAGCTTCGGAAGGCCCTTGAGCGCGGCGAATCCACCATTCGTGATCGCGGCGCAGCGCCGTAAATTAAGCGCCGCAATCCCCGGCATCGATTTGAGGTCTTCGAGTCCGGCATCGGTGACCACCGAATTCTCGAGACTAAGATCGTTGAGATCCTTGAGCTGCTTGAGCTGCGGGATCGCGGCATCGGTGATACCGGCGCCCCAGAGTGCGAGCTTTTGAAGGTGCGGTACTCCCTTGAGATGCACGAGATCCTTGTCCGTCACGGGAATGTTGCTGAAGTCCAGACTAATTGCGGTGCCTGAGGAATCGACGCCGATCTTCCCGCGAAGCTGCTTCAGCGCGGCGATATCGGCCGGATCATCGGCGGCGACCGCGGGGGAGGCGCAGGGAAGGGCGCAATCGATGATGAAGGCCAGCGCGGCCAACGGGGCGACGAACCAGTTCATGGGTGAGTGACTCCGCGATGAAAAACGGCAAGCGCCCACTTCCGAGCAGCGCTTGCCGTCATCGACACGTCGATAAGGGCCGATCCGGCGGCCCCGATGTGAAAGGCGTCAAAAGAATGGATAGGCACCAGGAAAGGTCATCGAGACGTCAGGCGGGTTTCTTCGAGCACGTACCCCTGGCGATAGGTGGGGCGAACAATTCCCTGGAGTTCGGCATCGAGTTCGGGCAGGCCAGTCGTTCCTTTCATGGCCTTGGCGTCCCAATTCACCTTGGTCCCGGCCCAAACGGCGAGATTCCCCAACAGGATGGTTTTCGTAAGGCGACTGGCATAACTGGGAAAATTCGACATGGCCGGCTCGGCGTTGTTGGTCTTGATCGCGCGGACCCATTCCTCGAAGTGGCCCGGCGACTTGGGGAACTCGACCTTGGGTTCTTGGGCGCCACCCATCAGAGTATGCGGGTTCTCGCAGTAGTCTCCCGGCGCATAAAGCTTTCCCTTGTCACCGACGACGAGAGCGCCGCTGATAGCCGGGGTTTTCCCTTCGAACAATTCGTCCTTCGGGCGCTTGCCACCGTCGTACCAAGTTAGGCTCAGTGCCGGTCGACTATCGTTCTTGGGGAACTCGAACTTGATGATCGACCAATTGGGATACATCAGGGTGTTGTTTCCAGAACTCTCGGCTTCCACCGAAATCGGATCGAACAGGTCGAGGGCCATGAACGGCATGTTCACGGTGTGGCAGGCCATGTCTCCCAATGCGCCCGAACCAAAATCCCAGAAGCCGCGCCATTTAAACGGGTGAATGCCTTCTCCAAACGGTCGGGCCTTCGCGGTGCCTAGCCAGAGGTCCCAATGCAGTTCCTTGGGCGGAGCCTTCGGCGTTGGACGATTGCCTCCCTGCGGCCAAATCGGACGGTTGGTCCAAACGTGAACTTCCTTCACATCGCCGACCGCACCACCTCGGATTAATGCGGCCACCTTGCGGAGACTGTCATTAGCCGTGCCTTGGTTGCCCATTTGCGTCGCGACCTTCATGTCCGCGGCCACTCTTCCCATGAGATCAGCTTCGTAGATGGTGCGGGTGAGCGGCTTCTGGCAGAAACAATGTTTGCCCGCCCGCATGTATAACAAGGAGACGGCCGCATGATTGTGGTCGGGGGTGCTGACGGTCACCGCGTCGATGCTCTTGCCCATCCTTTCGAGCATTTCGCGGTAGTCGCTGAATTTCTCCGAGCCCTTGTACTTGGCCGCGGCCTTGGCGACCGCCTTGTCGTCCACATCGCAAACGGCGACGATCTTGCCGTTGTCGCCAGCGTCTTTGAAATCACTCCCGCCCTTGCCGCCAAAACCGATACACGCGAATTGAATCTGACCGTTGGCCATCGCGCTGGCTTTCGACGCCAAACCGCCAGCGACCCAGTAACCGGCGCCAATCGCCGCCGACGTTTTGACGAAATCGCGCCGCGAAACATTGTTGCGAGCCATTGAGAAGGTCTCCTGTCGAGGTGGGCTAGATTAGGTGGGCAAACTCTCCGCAAGCCGATCATTCTAATCAAAACGCAATACCGTTTGCATCCCCTGGGGCGATTTTTTTGTGCCCAGACTCTGCCTGGGAACAAGGCCACGAGGTCGCTCGCTCGGCCTTTCCGCCATTGACAGCCGGGCGTCGAAACGGGTACAGATTCGGCCAATTCCGCTCGAAACAGGATAAACCCGGTCCGACGATCGTGCGGGAATCCACGCGGCAAACAGCCCTCCGAAAGTCGTCACCGTTTCACTTTGTCACCCAGTCACCTTGTCAACCCTGCCGGCATGTCGCTCCGCGAAAACCTGCGAAACAACAGCGGTCTGGCGGCCGATCCCGAATGGCGGAGGTTCGTGACCCGTTGGGCGCTGGTCAGCCTGGTTTTGATCGCGATCGCCTGCTACTTCAGCTACGGGTTCTTTCAGTTCGACGAGTACTACCAGATCACGGAGTTCGTCAGCTATAAGTTGGGAAAAACTCCTGCCTCGGAACTGGCCTGGGAATATCACCAGCAAATTCGCCCTTGGATGCAGCCAGCGGTTTACTACGCGGCCGCCCGGGCGTTCATGGCGATTGGCGTCGAGAACCCGTTCACGCTTTCGTTCGTCTTCCGCGCCATGAGCGGGCTGTGCGGTTGGGCCGCCGTCGTGGCCATGATGCTCTCGGCGCGGGTTTTCTTTGCCGATCGCGGGGTGCGGCGGATTTCCGTGATCCTGCTTGCGCTCTTGTGGCTGATTCCATACTTGGCCGTGCGGACTTCGTCCGAATCGCTGTCGGGCGATTTCTTCGCTTTCGGTGTGGCGGCGCTCGCGCTCGGATCATCGGCTGAGGGCGACCGCCGGCGCTATCCACTCGCTGCGCTCTTGATCGCTGGCCTCAGTTTCGGGATGGCCTTCGAGTTTCGTTATCAGATTGCGTTCGCCGTGGCCGGCGTCGTGTTTTGGGTGGCTATCATCGGCAGCGAGAGCCACAAGCGTGGAGTGCTCAACGCGTGTCTGATCCTGGCCGGCGTCGTGCCGCCGATTCTCGTTGGCACGGCGGTCGATTGTTGGGGCTACGGCGGGTGGACCATTGCGCCCTGGAACTATTTCCACATCAACATCGTCGACCACAAGGCCGACGAGTTCGGCACTTCGCCCGTGTGGTGGTATTTCTATTTGGTGAATGAAGGCCCGCTCGCGCCGATCACTTTGCTCTGGACGGCGGCGGCGCTGATCACGTGGGTGCGGCATCCGCGGCATATTCTCACCTGGGCGACACTCTCTTTTTTCGTGGCCCATAGCCTCGTGGCTCACAAAGAAGTGCGATTTCTCTTTCCGATGACGCTCGTGGCCACGTTTTTTTTCCTGCTCGCCTTCGCGCCCAGCAATTCGGAGAGCGATCAGCCGGTGCCGCTCCGCTGGCTCTGGGAGCGACGGCGCTCTTGGCCGGCAAAGCTGATTTACGCGGCGAATCTTGTCGCCCTGGCGATCGCCTCCCTGACAGCCAAGCGCCCTGGTGTCGACTTGCAAAAATTCATCTATGACAACTACGGCGAAGGCTGTCATGCCTACCTCTTGGGGAAGAAGAACCCCTATCAAAACGTCGGCGTGAATATGTTCTTCTATCGTCCGACGGGATTCGTCTACCAAGAGCTAAAGGATTACGACGAACTCAAGGGGCTGCTCCGGACCGGGCCGCGGAAATTCCTCCTAATCACCGATCAAATCTCGCTCTCCGGCGAACAAGCGGAGATCGCCCCGCAGGCAACGCTCGTCTGGCGGAGCTATCCGTCGTGGCTCGAAAACTACAATTATCTGCACTGGCTCGATCGATCGAAGACGTTCAGCATGTACGCAATCGACACGAAGCAGAGTCATTCCGAAATTGGCTCGAAGCTGACTGCCGATAAACGATGACGTGCGCGCTCCATGCCCGGTCAAGGTTGGGCGCCAATGCCGGAAATCTCATCAACGAGTTTTCGCGGGGCGCCGATATCGAGGACGTGAACCTGGCCAGTGAATTCATCCGCCCCGGGAACGATAAAGCCGGGCTTGACGGCGACGAACGTGCAAGTGTGCGTGGCACGAATCGTGTTCATCGCCGGCTGGCCGGTGTCGCAATCCAAGCCACTGGGCAGATCGACAGCGAGGACTTGTTTGCCGGAAGCGTTGATGCGCGCGATCGCGGCGTCATAGGGAGGCCGCGGCTCACCGGTCGCGCCGGTGCCCAACAGCGCATCGACAATCCACGCCGCTTTTGCGAATTCATGTTCCAGCCGAGCGACGTCAGCGGCTTCCGCCAAGACCGCGATCGGCACTTCGCACTTTTCGAGAATGTGAAAGTTCGCGGCCGCGTCGCCCGTGAGTTCATCTGGCTCGGCGAACAATAGCACCTGTACGGCCAGCCGCCGCAGATCGAGATGCCGCGCGATGACAAACCCGTCGCCGCCGTTATTTCCCTTGCCGCAACAGACTACGACCAGCCCGTCAACGCCGAATTGGCAGAGTTTATCCGTGACGCCCCGCCCCGCATTCTCCATCAGCAACAATCCCGAGATGCCATATTCGTCGACCGCACGCCGATCGACTTCGCGAACTTGCTGGCGATTCAACATTCGACATCCCAAATCGGACCGTGTTACAATGTTCCAGCAAGAACGCCGTTGGACTTGACGGAGGAATCGATCGTGCCGATCTACGAGTATACCTGCGAGAAGTGCGACAGCCAGTTTGAACTGCTGGTCCGCGGCGGCGAACGGCCCGCCTGCCCAAGCTGCGGCGGACGGAAGCTCGAGAAGCTGCTGAGCGTGCCGGCGGCTCACATCAATTCAAGCCGCTCGCTGCCGGTCTGCGAAGCTCCGCGCGGAGGCTGCGGCCTGCCCGAATGCGGCATGGGCGGTTGTGCGATGGAATAGCGAATTCGCCGCTGTGCCGGCTAAGTCCGCGTGCCGTATAATGAACGCCACCCTGAGTTCCCGCGGCGAACGGCGTTCATGAATTGACGCAGGGCGATGCCCACTACCGTGCCCGAATTCGATCGGACTTCCCTCGTGCGGCTCCCGTTGCCGCTGGCGCAGCTTTTGCGCTTGGCTCACGACGGGCCGGATGCCCGCGCGCGGCACCGATACGCGACCGACCTGTTCGAGGCGACGATCAAGTTGGCCGCCAGCGTCCTGGTGGCCGCCTATGTGCGCGAACTCCAAGTTGGCGGTCCGCGCGCGCCGGCGCTCGACGCAACGTGGAAAGAGTTCAAGAGACCGTCGCTCGGTCATTGGGTCGCCATCCTTCGCGAGCTGTCACGATATTTCGGGCGGCGCGCCGACGCCGCCTCGCATCCGCTCGGACACGTGGCGGCCCAACTCGAGGACCCGCTGCGCGACCGCCCCGCCCTGCTCGACCTCTATCGACGGATCAACAAGAAGGGGGCGGGGGGTGCCCCCAAGAACGTCGAGAGCTGCTCGGTCAGCGGCGTGATCGAGGAAATTAACGCCTATCGCAACGATCTGGCCCACGGCGCCGACCGTGGCGACGACTTTTACAACGACATGGCGACGAGGTTGTTGTCGGCCGCCAACGAGTTGTTGGCCGAAGCGACGCTGGACCTGTTCGGGCCGCGGGGAAGCCGGCTGGTCTGCCTCGGTGAGATCAAACAGGTAGCGGCCGGCGAGTTCGAAGTCGGGTTGCGCGAATTGACCGGCGCGGGGACCATTCGGATCGAGCCAACCCGCGTCAACGCGGTCCAGGCGGCGGCCCTGCTGTCCAATCGCGTGGCCATCGTTTGGCCGGGGCACACGGTCCCGCTGCGGCTCGACCCTTTGCTGGACTTTCGCGATTCCAAGCTCCACGAAGAGGTCCAGTTCCTGAACGCGGTCCGCGGTAAACAGTTGGAGTATCTCGGTTATTTCAGCGGCGAGACGCCGCGCGACGCAGCCGCCGCGGCTAGCCTGGCCAGCCTGCTTGCACTGGTCTTGGGGCATGGCGTCGAGTTCGGCGAGGAGGCGCCGTTGGCAGCGGCGGCAGCGCCGCGCGAGTTTGAAATCATCGCGGAGATCGGTCGCGGCGGCATGGGGGTCGTCTATCTGGCCCGACAGTTGTCGTTGGGGCGGCTCGTGGCGCTCAAGACGCTGCCCGCGGAGTTGAGCGGCGACGAAGTGGCCTTGGCCCGCTTCGACCGCGAGATTCGGGCCCTCGGCCAGTGCGACGACCCGCACATCGTCAAGGTGCTAACCAGCGGCAAGTTCTCCGACGGCCAGCGCTATTACGCGATGGAGTACGTCCCGGGCGCGGACCTGGAATTCGTCTGGCGGGAACTTTCGGGAAAGAACCGCGAGGGCAGCGCGGCCGGCCTCGGCGGCACGACCTGGTCGCGCGCCGTGCTCACCGCTTGCCACAAGCAACGGACCGAAACGGCCCACCGCGCGGGCGCGCCGACTGTGGCCGGCGCGGCCGGCGGGCTGACGCGGCATCACCCGCCGACGGGCGAGTTGAACGACGCCGCGCCGCGCTCCTCGGCCGAGGCCGTGGCGCTCTGGGCCCAACTGCCGCCGTTGCCCGAACTTCCCGCAGTCGAGCACGACGTCGGCGGTTATGCCCGCCGCGTGGCGGCGCTCATCCGCGACGCGGCCCGCGCGGTTCAGGCCGTACACGACCAAAACATCGTGCATCGCGACGTGTCGCCGGCAAACCTGATGCTCACTCCCGACGGCGCGCGGATCGTGCTGATGGATTTCGGGCTGGCGAAGGGGAATACGCGCACCCTGGAGGCCAGCCGCAGCGCCGGATTACTCGGCAAATTGCGCTACGCCGCCCCGGAGCAGCTCGCCGCGGCGAACGTCAAAGTCGGGCCGCGGGCGGACATCCGCGGGCTCGGAGTTACGCTCTGGGAACTGTTGACGCGCGAGCGCCTGTTCGGCGACGCGGAGGACGAAAAACAACTGACCGGTTGGGTCTTGAATCGCCGCCTGCCGCGGATCCGCGCGATCGACCCCACGCTCGACCGCGATCTTGAGGCGATCGTGGCCAAGGCGACCGAGAACGATCAGAACGACCGGCTCGGCTCGGCTCGCGAGCTGGCCGAACTCTTGGATCTCTACCTCGCGGGCAAGACGGTCTGGGTCCGCGTTCCTGGCGCCGCCGAATTGCTGCGCCGCTGGGTCCGCGAGCATCGCGGATTGGTGCGGCTGGCGGTCGGCGCCGCAGCCGCGATCGTGCTGATCGTGGTGATCGCCTTCGCGAAAATCAACGCCGCGAGGAATGAAGCCGTCGAGTCGGAGAAAAAGGCCCAGGACCTGGCCCGCGAAAAATCGGCCCTTGCCGCCGAGAAGACCGCCCTGGCCGATTCCGAGCGTCAAGCCCGCGAGCGGGCCGACCTGCAGAGTCAACTGGCGATGAAAACGTTGAATTCCGTCGTGTTCGACATTCAGTCGAAGCTCGAGGGAGTGCCCGGCGCCCAGGAAGTTCGCCGCAGCCTCCTCAACACGGCCATCGAAGGACTCAAGCAGGTCGCTCGCACCTTGGAGACGATAAAAACGGCCGATTACGCCACGATTTGGAGTCACTTTTATCTGGGAGACACCTTCCTCTATTTAGGCTCTTCAACGGGGAGCGCGACCGAAGAGGCCCACAAGCAGTTTGACGCCGCGCAAGAACTCGCCCTCAAGCTGGCCCGGGCCGATCCGACCAACGCCCAGGCACAGCGCGATCTGTCGATCTCGTACAACAAGCTTGGCAACGTCCAGTTGCAATTGGGAAACGCGGCGGCCGCCCGCGACGACTATCAGAAGCGTTTGGAAATCAGCCGGAAGCTGGCCCAGGCCGATCCGAGCAATGTCCAGGCCCAGCGCGATCTGTCCGTCTCGTACAACTATCTTGGCAACGTCCAGTTGCAATTGGGGGATGCGGCGGCCGCCCGCGACGACTACCAAAAGGATTTGGAAATTAGCCGGAAGCTGGCCCAGGCCGATCCGAGCAATGCCCAGGCCCAGCGCGACCTGTCCGTCTCGTACAACAAGCTCGGCAACGTCCAGTTGAAATTGGGAAACGCGGCGGCCGCCCGCGACGACTATCAGAAGGGTTTGGAAATCCGCCGGAAGCTGGCCCAGGCCGATCCGAGCAATGCCCAGGCCCAGCGCGATCTAGCGAATTCATACAGCTATCTTGGCAACGTCCAGTTACAATTGGGAGACGCGGCGGCAGCCCGCGACGACTACCAGAAGGATTTGGAAATTAGCCGGAAGCTGGCCCAGGCCGATCCGAGCAATGCCCAGGCCCAGCGCGATCTGTCCGTCTCGTACAACAAGCTTGGCAACGTCCAGTTGCAATTGGGGGACGCGGCGGCAGCCCGCGACGACTATCAGAAGGGTTTGGAAATCCGCCGGAAGCTGGCCCAGGCCGATCCGAGCAACGCCCAGGCCCAAGCCTACCTTGCCTATAGTTTCGGGTGCCTCGGACGGCTCGAGATGGGCGCGAAAGCGTTTGCCGCCGCCATCGGTTGGTTCGAGCAGGGAGTGGCCATTCTGAGCAAGCTCGAGGGCGAAGGGAAGATCGCGGGGCAGCCGATCTATCAAGGTTGGCTGAAGGACCAGCGCGATCAATTGCACTCTTGCCAAGCAGCGCTGGCGAAGGAGGCGGAAACACCCAACGGAAACAAACAAGCGGCGCCCGCCGTTCCCGCCGTGCCACACTAGCGGAGTTTCAAAGCTGTTTTTGATACTTTGGGTGCCACGTCCACGCGGGCGGGGCGCCCTCTGGGCCCGCAAGCGGGTCGGCGTGGGCATGAGCCGCAATGAGGCATGGCCACTCAGGGCAGTGGCCATGGCACCCGTATAATCAGCATTGAAGCGCCACCCGTGAACCGGCCAGAAGGAACGGTCTTCGCACCTGAAAGCTGCCGTGGTTCTACGGGATGGCGAACGCCGCGCCGGTTGCCGCGGTGCATTCCAGCGCGATGCCGCGGATGCTGATTGGGAAGCCGTCGATGATCCATGGGGCGCAACTCCCCGGCCGATAATAGCCGAGCGAGTAGACGCACTCGCACGGCGGCTCGACTCCCATTTCGTAGGGCAAGAGCGGCACGCAGACGAAGAAATGGGCCGCCGACACGAGCGGATCGAGGACTGGCCCGCGTGAGTGGCCATAACGCTCGAGGTTCGCTTCCTCGAAGTATAGCGGCTTGTGGCACAGGGCCGCGGCCTTCCAGGTGTACGTGAGGCAGGACCAGTCGCGCTCATCAAACCGCGCGTCGCCGAGCGTGCATTCCCCCGGCAGTTGATCGGTCGGGCCGAGCTTCGGTCGAATGTCGAGCTGGACTTTGTCGACGGTGTTGGCGATCAGTTCCGCCAGCTTCTTATCGCAGGCTTCCTTGCCGGTCGTCAAATCGACTTCGGGCATCGGGTTGATCTGGGCGGGTGGAATCGCCGGTGTCTTCGGTTCCGGGCTGATGCCATTTCCCGGTGGGGTCGGAGGGTTCGGCGGCGGCATTGGAGCCGCATTGTCTCGACCCGGCGCCGGCGTGTCCGATTGAAACGGATCATTGCCGGGGAGCTTGGCTGGGGCCGATTCTCGAACGTTCGCATTCGGCGGCGCGACGGCGGGCTGGCTCGGTTCCTGGAAAGCGGGCGCCGGCCCCGGCATCGGCTGCGCGGGTGATTTGTCGCCCGCTTTCTGGTCCTTGTTGTCCGTTTTTTGATCGTTGAACGGGTCGGACATCGGATCGGCGGCCGCCAGTCGCTGGACTGGTATTACGCTGGAGTCCCGATGAATGTCGTCGCTCGAATCGGTCAGCGGTTCGTCGTGGCTTGCACGCTGCACATCGTTCGGCGCGGCGGTCTCGTCGGTTGCCCGCGGAGCATCGGCCGGTCGATACGGGCGCCAGCGCAAATGGCCGTCACTCGACAACGTACTGTTAGGGAAGCGCGAAAAGTCAGATCGCGGCGCCCAGTCGTCGGCAATCGCCGAGGAAGAAATCGCCAAGGCAGCGACGAGCACCAAAGCGCTAATGGCGCACTTTCCGACACATCGGCGCGCCGACCGCGACTCAGACGATCTCCGAACCTTTGTATTCAGCGGAGTAGTTTGGCGCTTCCTGCGTAATGGCGATGTCATGTGGATGACTCTCCCTCACACTCGCTGGCGAGACTTGGATGAATCGTGCTTCCTTGCGCAACTCGTCGATCGTTCGCGCACCGCAGTAACCCATGCCGGCCCGGAGGCCCCCCACGAGTTGATAGATGAACGGACTTAACGCTCCCTTGAAGGGCACTCGCCCTTCGACCCCTTCGGGGACCAATTTGTCCGGGCCGCGAGCGCCGCTGGATTGTCGATAGCGTTCGCTCGAACCCTTGACCATCGCTCCCAACGAACCCATCCCGCGATAAACCTTGAACGTTCGCCCTTGGTACAGAATCTGTTGCCCAGGGCTTTCGGCCACGCCGGCCAACAGGCCTCCGATCATGGCCGTATGCGCGCCGGCGGCGATGGCCTTCGTTAAATCTCCCGAGTAGCGAATTCCTCCATCGGCAATGATCGGAACTCCGGCCGCCTCGGCGGCCTGGGCGGCCTGGAGAATCGCCGTGATTTGCGGAACTCCCACGCCCGAAATGACTCGCGTCGTGCAGATCGACCCCGGCCCGATGCCAACCTTTACGGCGTCGGCCCCGGCGGCGATCAGATCGCGACAGCCGTCGGCCGTCGCCACGTTGCCGGCGACCACGTCGATATTCCATTGCTTCTTGATTTTGCTGACCGTCTCGATGACGTTGGCCGAGTGGCCATGGGCGCTATCGACGACCAGCACATCGACATCCTTGGCGATCAGGCTTTCGGCCCGCTCGAAGTCATGGACGCCGACGGCCGCCCCGACGCGCAGCCTCCCTTGCCTATCTTTACAGGCATTGGGAAACCGCTTCAACATGTCGATATCTTTGATCGTTATAAGGCCCGTCAGTGTGTAATCTTCGTCAACCAGTAGAAGTTTCTCGACCTTATTTGCCATCAAAATCTTTTCAGCTTCCTCAAGCGTTACAGTCCCCGT
>DASZFO010000211.1 GCA_035939775.1 Pirellulales bacterium
ATCGGCGAGCGACTTCTGGGCCTGACTAAACGCCGCAGCGGCCTCGGTCAGCTTGCCGTTCTTGTAAAGCGACTCGCTTCTGTTGAGCGCGGCCTCTGCGGAACGGAACTTCTCGGTTTGTTCGCCCGTCGGCGCGGCAGCGCACCGGCTGGCGAAACAACCGCCAGCGACGAGGACCGCCGCCGTCAAAGCACCAAGTCCTCTTATCCTTCCGGCGAGCATGGCTCGAAACCTCATTCACTGATTGCCGGGGAATAGAGCCGCGGCCGAGCGACGTCGGCGCGCAACCCCAGCGTGGCTCCCATTATAGGAACTTCGCGACAAGAATCGCAACTTATTCCCCGGCCGATTTCACGCCAGGTCGGCCGTGCAGTGGGCGCATTTGCGGGCTTTCACGGGGATGTTCGAGCAGCACATCGGGCATTCCTTCATCGGCGGACCTGAGGGAGGCTCCGGCTTCTTCACCACGCTGCCGACGAGCTTCACGATGACGAGAAAAACGGCCGCGGCGATGATCAGGAAATTGACCAGTTCGCCAAGAAAGCTTCCGATTTTGATGCCCCACACCTTCCAGCCTAGATAGCCGGCTTCATTCGGAACGATATGGCCGACAATCGGCATGATGATATCTTTGACGAGCGAATTCACCACGCCGCCAAACGCCCCGCCGATCACCACGGCCAGCGCCAAGTCGATCATATTGCCCTTAAAGGCAAATGCCTTGAATTCATCCCAAAGTTTCATAGATCGGTTTCTCCATTGATGCGCAGGCTCACGACCACTCGCAATTCGCCTCACCCCGGCCCTCTCCCAGAGGGAGAGGGAGACGCATTGCCGGCAAGTGAAGCGAAGGCCATCCTATCGGTCACTCGTGGCGACAGCAAGGCGAATGCGGGTCGGCTCGCGCGGCGGAAACCCTGACGGGCCGGGAGGTTTCGGCGCGACGTGCGATCTTCGCGGCGGCGGGCTTTCCTTGCCGCGCGGTCTCGGTTATTATCCGGCCCCTTTCGGATTTCGCCCGTCGCGGCCCTATTGACTCTCGTCTTGGAACAGGCTGTTGCCGATTTCTGTCCGCCCGCTTCAACAGCGGCCGAGCCGCTTGCGCTCGGCCGCCAGGCAACCTCTGCGCGCCGCGATCTGCAGGCGATCATGGCCGACGGCGCGGCTTGCAGCGTGATGATCGGGATCGGAGAGAACTACTTGGCCCCATTCGCGCTGGCTCTCGGGATGGGGGAAGTGATCGCGGGGCTGATCACGAGCGTTCCGTTTCTTGCCGGCGCGGTGTTACAAATGATCTCGCCCGCGGCGATCCGGCGGTTGGGTTCGCATCGACGGTGGGTTGTCGCCTGCGTCGTCTGCCAAGCCCTGAGCTTTTTGCCGCTGGCCGTCGCGGCGGTGATCGGAACCATTCCGGTGGCCGTGTTGTTCCTCTTGGCGGCCGTGTATTGGGGATCGGGCATGGCCTCAGGACCGGCCTGGAGCAGTTGGGTCGATACGTTGATCCCCGAGCGGATTCGGGCGCGGTATTTCGGGCGGCGAGCGCGGCTAGGGCAGGCCGGAACGCTGATCGGCTTTGCCGGCGGCGGCTTGTGGCTGCAGTACAGCGATTGGCTCGAATCCCCGTTGGCGGCGTTCGCGATTCTGTTCCTCATCGCGGCGGTTTGCCGGTTCATTTCGGCTGCATTGCTTTCCAGCCAGAGCGAACCCCGGCGGCCGATCGAGGGCGCGCACGAGGCACGCCCCCGAGACATGATCCATCGGCTGCGGCACGCCGGCGATGGCCGGCTATTGGTTTATCTTTGGGCGATGCAGGCCGCGGCGCAAGTGGCCTCGCCATTTTTCACGCCGTTCTTGCTCGGCACATTGCATTTCTCGTATGCCAAGTTCATGCTCGTGGTTTCCACGTCGCTCTTGGCTAAAGCGGTGGCCCTGCCGACGCTCGGCGCGCTTGCGGAGCGGTTCGGGGCCATGCGGCTGCTTTGGATCGGTGGCCTGATCGTGATCCCGCTGCCGACCCTTTGGATCATCTCGCAAGCGACGCCGTTTTTGCTCGCGATTCAACTGGCCGCCGGGGCGGCTTGGGCGACCTACGAGCTAGGCGCGTTTCTGCTGTTCTTCGAGGCGATCGACGCCCGTCAGCGAATCGGCATGCTGACGCTCTACAACCTAGGCTACGCCGCAGCGACGGTTGCTGGATCGCTCATCGGCGGCGCGATTCTGGCGGTGATGGGTGAAAACCAGGCCGGCTATCTCGTCGTGTTTGCCGCGTCTTGCGCCGCCCGAATTCTGACGCTCCCGCTCTTGCGGCGCGTCCGCAAGTCAACTGCAACTCGCGACGACGATGACCGACCCACGACCATCCGCTATCCGGCTGCCGGCAACGTCGAAGAGCTGGCGATCAACCGCGCGGCATAGCGGCGTCGCGAGGGCTTGTCGTAGCGGGAGCATCTTGCTCCCATGAACTGCGGCTGGAAGCCTCAGCTACCACAACCGCTTCCTGACATGCCGCCGATAAAACCTATAGAATGGCGCGATTGTTTTCGCACCGCAGGTTTTCATGGACACCAATCCCGACACCGACGACCTCCGCCGCGATCAGGCCCATCTCATCCATTCGTTGCACAATCACGCTTATCAAGAGGACGCTCACGTCTGGGTTTCAGGTTCGGGAGCCGTGCTGGTCGATGAAAACGGCAAGGAGTATCTCGACGCCCTGGCCGGGCTCTGGAATGTGATCGTCGGGCATGGCCGGAGCGAGTTGGGGCATGCGGCCGCGCGACAGATGAGCCGGCTCGGCTATGCTTCGACCTACTCCGGCAGCACCAATCGCCCCGCGATCGAGCTGGCCGAGCGGCTGGCGGCCCTGTGCTATCCGCGCATCAATCGCTTCTTCTTCACTTGCGGCGGAGCGGAGGCCAACGAATCGGCGTTCAAGACGGCTCGATTCTATTGGAAGCTCGCGGGCAAGCCGACGAAAACGCGGATCATCGGCCGCACTTTGGGCTATCACGGCACGACGTTGGCCGCGATGTCGGCCACGGGCCTGGCTTCGTATTGGCCGATGTTCGAGCCGCGCGTTCCCGGCTTCGTGCAGATCGAAAGCCCTTATCCCTATCGGTTTCGTTCGCCGGATGCTGCCCCGAATGATCCGCGAACGCCCGGCGAAATCGCTGCCGATTTATTAGAAGAAGCCATCTTGCGCGAAGGGACGGATAACGTCGCCGCGTTCATCGGCGAACCGGTGCAAGGGGCTGGCGGGGTGATCGTTCCGCCCGACGACTATTGGCCACGGATTCGAAAGATTTGCGACCGCCACCAGGTGCTGCTCATTGCCGACGAAGTGATTACGGGCTTCGGCCGGACCGGGGATTGGTTTGCCCTGACTCGCTACGGAATCGAGCCGGACATCGTCACCTTCGCCAAAGGAATCACCAGCGGCTATTTTCCGCTCGGCGGCATGGGAGTGAGCGATGCGATCGCCGAAGCCATCGATTCGGCCGCTGGACCACAAACCTGGATGCACGCCTTCACGTACTCGGCGCACCCAGTCGGCTGCGCGGTGGCACTGGCCAACTTGAACATCCTCGAGCGCGAGGAACTCTTGCCCCGAGCGCGCGGGCTGGCTCAGCGCCTGCTGGCGCGGCTGAAGACGCTCGA
>DASZFO010000212.1 GCA_035939775.1 Pirellulales bacterium
GAATCGAAGGGCGACTGATCCGTGAGCGGTTGGCCGACTCACCCATGTTTGCCTACGATTATCACGACCGCGACCATAACGTGCTCGATCGAGCAATCGACCTTCTTGGATCGATCTTCTGGCGATGAAAGGCCAGCGGGATTGCCGTCTCGTTTACGCCAACGGCCTTGCGCCCACCAGCCCAGCGTTGGCCGCCTCGGCCTACGCTGGGTATTGCTTGGGCTGGAGGGCGAAACCCCGTTGGGGTAAACGGAGAGGGACAAACGATAGCCGCTTATCGCGCATCGGCGCCGGGCGCTGGCTCGGCGTCGTGCGAAGCGGCGGAGATCACCGCCTGCTGCCTGGTGTCGATCTTGAAATTGGCGACCAGCACTTCGGCGATGCCATCAAAGCCCAGTTCGTCGTTCAATCGGTGCAGCACGCGGTCCTTCAATCGAGTGAGATGCGGATCGATGAAATCGGCGCTGCGGAGCCGGCGCAGCGTTTCCTCGACCCCTTGTTGAAGCTGGCGCTCGGCTTGAAGGAATTGCCGCTGCTCGGCGGCGGTCAAGTCTTCGGACAAACGAACGTAGAGGTCGAACTGACCTCGAAGCACTCGATTTTCGCGCCCGACCGACCGGCTGAATTCAAACGTGCCAACCGCCAGTTCACCGGCGACCGGCGTCATTTCGTTCGACGTTCGATTGCGAAGGAAATAGACGATTGAGCCTTCGATCAAAACGGAAATGACGATCGCCGCGACAAGCCATCGCGAGCACAGCACATTGCCCCAATCGAAGCCGCGGGTAGCTGACTGAACCGGGGCATCGACTTCGGCGTCGGACCTTACCTTCCGCGCCGGGGGAGGTTTTCGTTCAGGACCGCGAGCCGGCGATTTGGTTGCCTTAGCCATCGAAGAATCCGTCGCTGAACTGCCCGAAATTCAGCCGTCGTTACGCGTTCGGTCCCGGAATTCTGGCGAATTCCGCTACGTCGCCTCTTAAGCGTAGCTCGTGGGCGGCTCAAGTGAGCCGGAGAAACCGCTAAACGCGGCAAAATCGGAAGCAGAGGGCGTCGGCCTGCGCTCAAAAAAAATCGGGGTCCCTGACGTGCCAATTCCACATTGGCTTTGCCGGATGGCCAGGGGCAAGGCTACCATCCCGCCAAAATCGCCGTCAGAGACCCCGCGGGCCAGCATCAGAAAAGCAACTGCCCTTGATGGACAGTCGAAAGCCAGACGGGCCGAAGTGGAATGCAACCATCGTGCCGGACCTTTGTGCCGAGCGGTTGCAGCAACGGGGTTCAACTCATAGTTGCTTGAAGCGAAAGCACTTATGACATACGATTGCGAGTTCGAGCCATTCGGATGACTATTTCAACGAGCGGATCGGATTGATACACCTTGGCGAATTCTGCAATGCAAAGTAAGACGCACCCACCCCGGATGGACTAGCACCCCGTTCGCGTTCGCCGTCCGTCTCGAAACGGGACCGTAGCCGAAAATGGATCGTCTCGCCGACCATCAAACTCTGCCGCCCGACGCTGATCGGGTGCTGGTCCTCGCCAATCCCAGGGCAGGAGCGGCCTCTGGCAAACGCTCGGTCGATGCGTTGGTTGCCGCATTGAGTCGCCATCGACTGAGCGCGGAGATCGTTCCCCACCCCAACGAACTGACCGACCGCACCGCTGCCGCGCAATCGTCGGGCCGTTTGCGCGCCTTAGTCGGGGCGGGAGGCGATGGCACCGTCGCCGAACTCATCAATCGAGCACCGCCCGGAATCCCCATCACAACGCTGCCGCTGGGGACGGAAAACCTGCTGGCAAAGTATCTCGATATGCCATATGCCCCGTCGGAGGTCGCCGAAGTGATTGCCGCCGGGGCGGTCGTTCGCCATGATGCGGGCCGCGCCGGCGACAGGCTGTTCGCCCTGATGGTAAGCTGCGGTTTCGACGCCGAGGTGGTTCGCCGACTTCACGAAAACCGCCAGGGAAACATCAGCCACTGGAGCTATTTCAAACCCATTTGGCAGACGATCCGTAGTTATGAATATCCCGAGCTACGCATATACTGTGATCCGGGCCGTCTTGGCGAGAATTCCACCCCGGCTTGTGAAACCCTGATTCGCGCTCGATTCGCATTCGTGTTCAATATCCCGCGATACGCCTTTGGATTTCAATTCGCGCCGAAGGCCCTGGGTGACGACGGCTTGCTGGACGTTTGCACTTTTCGCCACGGTTCGTTCGGCTATGGATTATGGTATTTGATGAACGTGATCCTTCAGCGGCATCCGCGAGTCACCGGCTGCTCGATGCTTCGAGCAAAGCGAGTTCGCATCGAGGCCGACGAGCCGGTGCCGTATAATCTCGATGGCGACCATTGCGGCTACCTGCCGCTCGAGATCGAAATCGTGCCCGATCGGCTCACGCTGCTCGTGCCGCCCGGCTGGGCCGAGCGACGCTACTCGCGCCCTTCGGTTCGCGAGCGAACCGGCTAACGAACGACTTCCGGCTAACAACCTTTTGTTGGAGTTCAGGCTTTAGCCTGCTAGGAGCAGCCTGAAGGCTGGACTCCAACAGTTCGACCTCCGACTTCATGCCAAACAATCCGGCAATCATCGGTCCATATCGGTGCGGCAGCGGCGAGCCGCTGCTGCTGATCGCCGGTCCATGCGTGATCGAGACGCTCGAGCTGACATTGTCGATTGCCAAACGGCTCAAGCAGTTGACCGCCGATCTGCCGGTTCATTTGATCTTCAAAGCATCGTTCGACAAGGCGAATCGCACCAGCGGCGAAGCGTTTCGCGGCCTGGGGATCGAACGCGGCATCGAGGTCTTGCGTAAAGTCAAGCAGGCGACGGGCCTGCCGGTCACGACCGACATTCACGAATCGCAGCAAGCGGCCCAGGTTGCGGAGGTCTGCGACCTGCTGCAAATCCCGGCCTTCCTCTGCCGGCAGACCGATTTGTTGGCGGCCGCGGCGGCGACTGGCCGCGCGGTAAATGTGAAGAAAGCCCAATTCCTCGCACCGTGGGACATGCAGCATGCGGTTGCGAAACTGGCCGCGGGCGGTTGTCAGAACATCCTGCTCTGCGAGCGCGGAACGTTTTTTGGCTACGGTCGCCTGGTCAACGATATGCGGGCCATCCCGCAGATGCGAGCGCTCGGTGTGCCGATCGTCTTCGACGCCACGCACAGCGTTCAGGAACCGGGCGGATTGGGGACCGCGACCGGCGGCAATCGGGCGATGGTCGAGCCGCTGGCCCGAGCCGCCGCCGCCCTGGGCATCGACGGCCTGTTTTGCGAAACCCATCCCGATCCCGATAAATCCCCTAGCGATGGTCCCAACATGATTCCGCTCGGTGAGTTCCGCTCGTTCCTCGAACGGGTCTTGCGAATCCGCGCGGTTGTGGAGCAATTCTCGTGAAGAAGAGCCTACCCGAAAACGGCCGGGGACCGTCCCCTTTTTTGCGGGCACCATCGCCGCGATGGTCGTCGGAAAAAAAGGGGACTGTCCCCCTCTCCGCGGGCCGTTTTCGGATCCGCACCAAGATTTCTGGCAAGCATGAATCCGCGGCCTGCCTCGCGGCATTGTTGGTCACGCTGCTCGTCGCTCCGGGATGTCCGCGCACAGACTCATCCGGCGCAACGGCTGGACCCGCAGCGACCACTCAGGCCGAGCAAGGTCAGTACCGCGCCCCGCTGTTGAGCAACGCGCTCTACGTGCTCAACAAGCTGGAGCAGTTCGACGAACAACCGGCCTTGGAGCAGGTCGTCGATCGCTTGAATCAATGGGCTCGCGGGCAGGAGTTCAACGTCGAGT
>DASZFO010000213.1 GCA_035939775.1 Pirellulales bacterium
CGGAAAAGGGCTGATTTCCCCCTCGCAATAACCTATTTGTCCGCGGACTTTTTGGCGAATGGCAAAAACCGTTCCGAAAGGGCTTGAAGGCGCTGGGGTCGAGAGTTTATATTGATTCGCTTTCGACCATTGCAGCGACGAAGAGAGTGAGGCGTTTGCCGTGAAGGTTCGCGCGAGCGTAAAGCGCATTTGCGAGAAGTGCAAGATCGTTCGCCGCCGCGGCGTGGTCTACGTCGTCTGCAAGAGCGATCCCCGTCACAAGCAGCGTCAGGGGTAGGACCGTGCTCAAGGCGCTGCGTCGCTCGAATCGTGAGCGGCGCCGCTTGTCGGCTTAGCCGCCACTTGCTCGCCGCCGTATAAATCGGGTTTTGGAGTCCATCATCATGCCGCGTCTGTTGGGTGTAGACATTCCGAGCGACAAGCCGACGGTCATCTCGCTGCAGTATTTATATGGCGTGGGTCCGCGGGTCGCCCGTGAGTTGTGCCATAAAGCAGGGGTCAATCCGCAGGTTCACGCGCGCGAGCTGCACGAGGACGAGGTGGCCCGGATGGCCGCCCTGCTCGACAAGGACTACGTGGTCGAGGGACAATTGCGCCGACAAACGGCCCAGAATATTTCGCGACTGCGCGATATCAATTGCTATCGCGGCATCCGCCATCGTCGCGGGTTGCCGGTTCGCGGCCAGCGAACGCGCACCAACGCCCGCACCCGCAAGGGCCCGAAGAAGACGGTGGCCGGCAAGAAGGGCGTCAAAGACCTGAAATAACTGAACTGTACCATTCCGCATCTGCTTAGCCGCGACCCGTTGCGCAGCGCAGGGGAGCGCTTGTCGACCGAAAATCACCCGATCACCCGCACACACTACGATGGCCAAGAGCAAACGACGCAAAGCCCGACGCAACGTCACTGTGGGCGTCGCCCACATCAAGGCGAGCTTCAACAACACGACCGTGACGATCACCGACACGAAGGGAGACGCGCTCTGCTGGGCCAGCGGCGGCACCTGCGGTTTCAAGGGGAGCCGCAAGAGCACGCCGTTCGCCGGGCAATGCGCCGCGCAGCAATGCGCGGAAAAGGCCTCGAAGTTCGGCGTTAAGGAATTGGAAGTCCGCGTAAAGGGTCCTGGCGGCGGTCGAGAGAGCGCGATCACGGCCCTCCAATCGGCCGGCCTGACCATCAAGTCGATCGAAGATGTGACGCCGCTGCCGCACAACGGTTGCCGCCCGCCGAAGAAGCGCCGCGTGTAGTCATTAGTCATTCGCTAATTATCCTGCCTACCAACTAACACGCAATCATCATGGCTCGAACCACCGGACCTGTCTGCCGCTTGTGCCGCCGCGACGGACTCAAGCTGTTTCTCAAGGGGACGCGCTGCGATACGCCGAAGTGCGCGATCGAACGCCGCGACTCTCCGCCGGGGCACAATCAGGCTCGCCGCGGCAAATTAACCGATTACGGCGTCCACCTCCGCGAGAAGCAGAAGGTCAAGCACTACTACGGCGTGCTCGAGCGCCAGTTCCGCGGCTACTTCGCTCAAGCGGAGCGCGGCAAGGGGAACACCGGGGAGGCCCTGATGACGCTGCTCGAGCGCCGGCTGGACAACATCGTGCATCGGCTGGGTTTCGCGCTGTCGCGAGCCCAGGCCCGGCAGATGATCGGCCACGGACACATTACCGTGAACGGCCGCCGCGTCGATATCCCCAGCTACCTGGTGAAGGTCGGCGACGTGATTCGCGCTAAGAATCGCCCCAAGAGCCTGCAGGCGGTCTTGGGCTGCGTGTCCGAATTCCACCGCGACGTGCCCGATTTTCTGTCGCGGGCGGAGGGAGCGATTCCCGAAGGGCGCGTCAGCCGTTTGCCATGCATGGAAGACGTGTCGATCCCGATCCAACCGAATTTGATTATTGAATTGTGCTCCAAGTAGCACGCTGCGAAAAACGACGCCGTGAAACAGGCTGTGAAAAAGGCCCCAGGAACCTTTTTCAGCGGACATGGCCCGAGTCACGTGGAGAACGAGAAAAAGGTTCCTGACCCCTTTTTCATCCTTGCCGGAGGCCCATTATGCACATTCGATGGCGCGGATTGGAACTTCCCAGTTCGATCACCTGCGATGCCAAAACGCTCAGTTCCACGTATGGCAAGTTCATCGCCGAGCCGTTCGAGCGCGGTTTCGGCGTGACGATCGGCAACAGCCTGCGGCGAATTATGCTGTCGAGCCTCGAGGGGAGTTCGATCACGCAAATCAAGATTCACGGCGCGCAACATGAATTCACCACGCTGCCCGGCGTCGTTGAAGACTCGACCGACCTCGTGCTCAACGTCAAGTCGTTGGTGGTCAAGAACCACAGCGAATCGACCCGCGTCATCCGCATCGAGAAGAACAAGCGCGGTGTCGTCACCGGGGCTGACGTGCAGACCGACGAATCGGTCGTCGTGATCAACAAGCACCATATCATTGCCACGCTCACCGACGACGTGCCTTTTCTGATGGAGATGGTGGTGGAGAACGGCCGCGGCTATATCCCCGCCACCGAGCACAGCCCGAACGTGCAGGAGATCGGGATCATTCCCGTCGACGCCGTCTTCAGTCCGGTGGTTCGCGTGAGGTACGAGATCGAAGAAACGCGGGTCGGCCAGAAGACGAACTACGACAAGTTGACGCTGGAGGTTTGGACGAACGG
Source organism: Pirellulales bacterium (assembly GCA_035939775.1). Lineage (NCBI taxonomy): Bacteria > Pseudomonadati > Planctomycetota > Planctomycetia > Pirellulales > Pirellulales bacterium. The sequence continues at coordinate 2,683 of DASZFO010000213.1, forward strand.
CTCGATCGGCCCCGAATACGCTTTGGTCGAATCGGCGAAGATTCTTCGCAAGCATCTCAATCCGTTCGTGCAGTATAGCGAACTCGGCCCGCGAGTTAGCTCGGCGTCGCGCGGATTGGGACAGGCCACCTACGATGCGACGATCGAATCGAAGTTGAACATGAGCCTGGCGGAGTTGAAGCTGTCGGTGCGGGCGATGAATTGCCTCGAAAGCGAGAACATCCACACCGTCCGCGACTTGGTGAACCGCAACGAGGACCAGTTGCTCGAAGTGCGCAACTTCGGTGAAACCACGCTTCGCGAGGTGCGTGAGAAGCTGACCGAACTCGGGCTGCGCCTCGGCATGCGCGTCCCCGCCACCAGCGGAGTCTAGCCGGGATCGAATTGTCAATTCAAAGCGGGGCCAAATCGGCGATCTCGTCACGCGCAGCGTGTTGCATTTCCGAGCCCCGAGTCCCTAGCCCCAGCCCTTCCCATGCGACATCGAAAAAAAGGCCGCGTGCTCGGCCGTTCTCCGAGCCATCGTCTGGCCCTGTTCCGCAATTTGGCCAGCGCCCTGTTCCTCACTGAACGCGACGCCGAATTGGACGACAACGAGCCTGGCGTGAAAGGGCGGATCATTACGACGCTTCAGAAGGCCAAGGAGGTCCGACCTTTGGTCGAGCGGTGCATCACGATCGCTCGGGCTGGATTAGAAGCCGAGGAAGCGGCCAAGCAATATGCGACCACGGCCGCGCGGAACAGCGAAAGCTGGAAGGCCTGGCGAGAAAGCGAGGATTGGAAGAAATGGGCCCACGCGATGGCGCCTTCCGTCAAGGCCCGTCGCCGCGTTGTCCGGATGTTGGGAGACAAGCAGGCAACGAGGGTTCTGTTCTCGACGGTCGCGCCGCGGTTTGTCGGCCGGCCCGGCGGATATACCCGCGTGCTGCGCCTCTCGAAACCGCGGCTTGGCGATGCCGGCACGCGGGCAATTCTCGAGTTCGTCGGCGTTCGCGACCGCGTTTCGCAGCGAATGCAAGCGCCGAAGGTCGAGACCGGCGCGCCAAGCTGATAACCTATTGACGCCAAGCGGCCGGGCGTTTAGCCTTTGCGACCTCATCATGGGTTGACCTCGAGTTCTTCGGGGTTGGCCTTCGCTAACAGCACGTCAGGCGTTCCCGCCTGACAACTCGTCGGGCTGTCAAATCGATGCCGAACCGTGCTCATCCTCTGCCCGTGGCGTTTGCGCTCGTCGCGACGCTTTGGCTCTCGGGCTGCGAGCAACTCGTCTACAAACCGAAAGGCACATCGCCGCTGGCGCCGTTGGAGTTGACCGACGACGGAGTCGAGTTGGAGGTTGTCTATATACGCTTCCCGGTCGGCGACGCTGAAATGAACGGCGCGCTTTGGAACGATGTCGACGAGCAGTCGCTGCCGGCCGCCACGCGCGCCGAACTGGCGGCCAACGGTCTGCGGGCCGGCGTGATCGGGGGCGAGACTCCGGCAATCCTCGCGCGCCGGCTCGCCGCGGCCGAAGACCATTCCACTCCCGCCGTCGCCGCCGCCAAGTTGGAATCGGAGCCCGCGGTTCGGCGCAGCCGTTTGCAAATGCACCGCGGCCGGCCGGGCAATATCATCGCGTCGCCGGTTTACGACCAGCTTTCGCCGCTCATTCGCGATGATGGCCAGCTTGGCGGCAAGACGTATCGGCAGGCTCAAGGGGATTTCATCATCGACGTCGATCCTCAGCCCGACCGCAATGTGACGCTGAGCCTGTTGCCGGAGTTGCAGTATGGCGAGGCCCGGCAGAAATACGTGGCCGACGATGGCGTGATCCGCATGCAGTCGGCGAAGCCCAAACGAACCTTCGACAAGCTCAAGCTGACGGCGACGCTCGCCCCCGACCAAATGCTGCTCATCACCAGCCTTCCCGAGCGACCAGGGAGCCTGGGACACTACTTCTTCACCGAGCCGAAATCGGGCCATCTCGACCAGAAGCTGCTGGTGATCCGTTTGGCCGAGACGAAGTACAACGATCTCTTCGTGCGCGTGACGGGCAAATAGCGCGTCCAGTATTGCTGAATTCGCCGGCGGCCGTAGGGTGCGTCAAGTCCGCGCTGACGCACCGTACTCCTCTTCCCGGTGCGTTATCGCTTCGCTCGACACACCCTACGCGTTCGTATCGCAACCACCATGGAATTCCGGCGGATTCCGCTGCTCGCCGTGGGGCCACTTATGGAAGTCGCCGGTTTTGCATAAAATGTGCCCGGCCGCGGCTGCCACCGAGCCGCCGCCAATCGCCCGTGTCGTTGCTTCCAGATTAGGAGTGTGTCGTCATGCCATTGGTTCCCATGCGATTGCTTTTGGATCATGCGGCCGAGAACAGTTACGGCCTGGCCGCGTTTAACGTCAACAACATGGAGCAGATTCAGGCGATCTTGGCGGCCGCCGCCGAGACCGATTCGCCCGCGATCGTGCAGGCCTCTCGCGGGGCACGGAGCTATTCACAGGACAACTACCTGCGGCATTTGATGCTCGCAGCCGCGGAACTCTATCCGCGGATTCCGATCGCCATGCACCAGGACCACGGCAACAGCCCGGCCACCTGCAAGAGCGCGATCGAAAACGGCTTCACGAGCGTGATGATGGACGGCTCGCTCAAGGACGATGGCAAGACGCCGGCCGACTACGAATACAACGTCCGCGTCACGCGCGACGTGGTCGAGATGGCCCATCGGCAAGGCGTGTCGGTCGAAGGCGAGCTGGGCTGCCTTGGCTCCCTTGAATCGGGCATGGGAGAGAAGGAAGACGGCCACGGCGCCGAGGGGACGCTCTCGCACGACCAATTGCTCACCGATCCCGACGAAGCGGAACGGTTCGTCGCCGACACGGGCGTCGATGCCCTGGCCGTGGCAATCGGCACCAGCCACGGGGCCTACAAGTTCACTCGCAAGCCGGATGGCGAGGTGCTGGCCATGGACCGGATCGTCGAAATCCATCGCCGGCTGCCGAATTGCCATCTGGTGATGCACGGCTCCTCCTCGGTGCCGCAGGAGCTGCAAGACATCATCAACAAATACGGCGGCCGAATGCCGCAGACCTGGGGCGTGCCCGTCGAAGAAATCCAGCGCGGCATTGCCAACGGCGTGCGAAAGATCAACGTCGATACCGACTGCCGAATGGCGATCACCGGGGCGATCCGCACGGTGTTCGCCGAGCACCCCGATAAGTTCGATCCGCGCGACTACCTCAAACCGGCCCGTGAGGCGATGAAAAAAGTCTGCGCCGAGCGGATGATCGCCTTCGGCCAGGCCGGGAACGCGGGCAAGATCAAACCAGTCTCGCTCGACGAGATGGCGGATCGGTATGCAGTTTTGGCGTGACCGAGAACGAGCGCGGGAATGCGGCCCCCGGCAATGCCGCGTTGGTTGCAACTATACAAATGTGCGAGAGTCGCGCTCAGCCGATTGGAATGAGAGGGTGCTAAAGTATCCAATCTGTGGGCGCCGGGAGGGTGCAGGGTTGACTCGACAACGCGCGGATCAGACAACATTCTGCTGTTGCTGCGACATTGGCCGATCGACAATTGAGCACCACTTGTTCACCGCCGCGATCATTGCTGTTCGATCGGCCTTCGAGGGTGGTCGATGAGCGCTCCGTGTTGGCATGTCGTCAAAGGTCCGACCTTCGAGCGCCCTGCCAGCCTCCGATTTCCTTACTCCGCCCCACTGCTTGAAAAAGAACGGGATCCCGGCCGCATCGCATTGGCAGCGAACGTTTCTTACCCAAACCTCGTCCATCCGCCTTGCGCCGGCGCCACTCTCTCCCCCCACGATAACCCAATGAATACCACTCAAGTCAATCTCGCCCAAGTCTTCAAGCAGCGGTTCGACCGACAAGAACCGAATTGCGGCCGGAGCCTCGCGCAACGTTGTGATTCGCGGAGTTCCGTGTTTCCTGTCTTCGACGCTCACGCCCCACCAAATGTGGCGTTGGCCGGCGGCAAAGGAGAGCGTCGATGCAAGTAAATCGCGCAGCCGCGCAGCTCGCTTGGTCAACACCTGAAACGTGTGCCAGTTTGCCAGATTCATAACGCGCACGACCTGCTCGATATACCAATCCGGAACGCTCTCGTGAAAGAGGTCACTCATTGAGTTGACAAAAACTGTCTTCGGGGTTGCCCATTTGATTGGTTCCAGCAGCTTCTCTGGGACAAGCCGCAGGTCAAAACCTTGTTCGTAGGGATGATCGGCCACGCCTCGAAAGCGCTCTGCAAACGTCTCAGCATAGCAATGTTTGCACCCGGGGCTGATCTTTGTGCATCCGCGCACGGGATTCCAAGTCGCATCGGTCCATTCGATCGTCGACGTCGCGCTCATGGCTTAGATCCTTTACTTTTCGGGAAGCTGAACTTAACGTGATCCGCACACGTGATTTCTCCCTTCCGCTTTGGGCGCAGTTCGTGGGACGGATTGCCCTTGATTCTTCCGGCCATTTCCATTTTGGTGAGTGCGTCTTTGTAATTCTTATCAATGTATCGCCGCCCGTAGTTATGAGCTTCGTAAATGTCGTTCATCGTCAATGTCTGGCCCGCAAATTCATCGAGCAACATGCCCTCAAGCTCATCGAGCGGCCTAGCCAGTTCAAAGAGTAAAGGTTGACTTTTGGTGGCGGGGCTGTACTCGAACGACGGCACGCCCTGTTCTGCACTCGAACTCTCGTTTGCCATGACCCGCTTCATGATCTTATAGGCGAGCGGGTGCTTGCTGACAAAGATCAAATGGTGCTTTGTCCGCGTGCCCCTTGCATTCTTGAAGCCGAAGGGCAAAGTGTACTTACCACCCATCTCGATCAATGCCTTGCAAATCTCCTCGACAATTGTCAGCTCGCGCTCTTGCGGGCTCATCGGTTCCAACTTCTTCCGAAGCTCTTTGCTACGGTCTTCGCCGAAGAGAGCGTCCATGTGCTCTTTCACAATCGGATTTGCTAGTCCCATGTTGATGCGACCGTAATTGAAAAAGAAGACACACTCGCAACCCCAGTCCTTCAGCACCGAGTTGATCAGCCGGAGCGATAGGCCCTTGTAGCCCCACGGGTCGACAAAAAACAGCGTCGGCACGAGATTCATTTCCTCGAACATCTTGACGATTCCCTCGCCAACTTCCTCCGTGTTGACATCCGGCTGATACTTCAGTGTTTTCACGCCGGGCAGTTTCTTGAACTCGGCGACCAGTGAGCTAGTG
>DASZFO010000214.1 GCA_035939775.1 Pirellulales bacterium
CTCGCCCAGCCGCCGGTGCCGGAGTTCGATGAAGGGGCCAAACTGCTGCGACCAGTTGCGCGGCACGCCGCCGCCGATGGTGAAGATTCCCAGCTTCTTCTGGCGCAGCAAAGTCGCAGCAAAATGCTCGAGGTCTTCGAACGGATCGAAGCGGATCTTATGTCGCCCGGTCGACTCGCGCAGCCGGTTGTTCAACGCCGTGTCGAGACCGAGTTCCGAGTCGCTGAAGGCCGGCACGAACACCGGCACTCCCTGCTCGTAGGCGGACTTCAGAATTCCTCGCTGGCCCTGATTGCGCTTCGCCAGATACGCGCCGATGGCGTGATTCAGCTTGTAGGAGCACATGACGTCGTTGTGGTCCCAGGCCTCGAGCACGGCCGCCATGACTTCCTCGACGTCATCGAGATTCTGCTCCGGCTCAAGCGTGTCATAGACGCGGTTGTACCCCTGCTCGTAGAGTTCCTCGTCAGAAACTTCGGGATTGGCACGGAAATGAGCGCGTCCGGTGGCCTCGACCAGCCCGTGGGCCATGAGAGCGCCCGTCGAGACGATCGCATTGACGATGCCGCGGTCGATCAATTCGGTGACGATCAGGCCCTGCTTGGCCACGGTCATGGCCCCGGCCAGGGTCATGACGATGAACGCATCCTCGTCGAGAGCCATGGCTTCGAGCACGTCGGCGGCCTCACCCAGCTGGCGTCCGGTAAAGGCGGTCTTGGCCATGGCCCTCACCAGCCCGTCGATCGAATGAATCTTGCTGAGATCGAGCGGCTCCAGCGGAATCAGGCGATCTTCGATGGGATTGTGCAGGTGACGATCTTTGCCCTCACCGCCGGCCGCGTGTCCCTGCCCCGAATGCGAATGATCTTGATGCGAATGATCTTTCGAACTGCCATGATTGCCGTGTTTCACCACGCACCTCCCCAGCTGGCCGCAATTTCGTCCCGACAGGATACTCTACAGGAACCACATGAATAATGTGGGGACAGCCGCCCCTTCGACTTCGCTCAGGGCAGGCCCTCGGCTGTCCGTCGAGCGCAGCTCGACGGGGTTCCGCTCGCCTCGGTTACACTGCCAATCATGCCCGGCAAGCGCGCTTTCGAAGAACAAGTCGCCGCCCTGGACGCGCTTCGCCACGGGCCGGAGGAAGCCCGCGTCGCGCCCCTGCGCAAAGCTCTCGGGCATCGCAACAATTTCATCGTGGCCAAGGCTGCCGATCTGATTCGCGAATTCCTCCGCGAGCCCGGCCTCGCCGCTCTGACGCCGGAACTGCTGACGGCCTTTGCTCGCTTCTTCGATGATCCCGTGAAGACCGATCCGCAATGCTGGGCTAAGAATGCGATCAGCCGTACGCTCGCGGCCATGGAACATCAGGATGAGGTAGTTTTTCTGCGCGGGATGCGCCACATCCAGATGGAACCCGTCTGGGGAGGTCAGTCCGACACCGCCGGCACTCTGCGCGCCACTTGCGCCCTGGCGCTGGTCCAGTGCCGCAGTCTTACGGAAAAAGATCTGCTGGAGCACCTGGTCGAGTTGCTCGCCGACACAGACAAGACCGTTCGAGTGGAAGTGGTTCGTGCGATCGAACAGATCGGCTCGCCGTCGGCCGTGCTGCTGCTGCGCCTGCGAGCCGTTCTTGCCGCGGATGAGCCCGAGGTGCTCGGCGCTTGCTACAGCGGGATCTTGCGAATCGAGGGGCTGCGGGCGATCCCATGGATCCGCCGTTTTCTCGCCGCGGCCGATGACTGCGCGGCCGAAGCCGCGTTGGCCATTGCCGGAACCCATTCGCCGGAGGGTTTCGACGCCCTGCGCGAGCCCTTCGCTAAAGCAGTCGATCCCTGGTGGCGCTCCGTTCTGCTTTCGGCGATCGCGCTCACTCGTCAGGACGCGGCGCTGGAATTCCTGCTCGATCTGGTCCGCACGGAATCCCTCGACGCCGAGGCCGCGATCGAAGTAGTTCTCCGCTCTCGGCCTTCCGAGGAAATAACCAACCGCC
>DASZFO010000215.1 GCA_035939775.1 Pirellulales bacterium
CGCGTTCTTCTTACATTACTTGAATCCGGAACAACCGTTGATGACACCGTTCGGCGATGTTGTACTGCCCGAACCAACTACGATGCCCGATCGGCTTCATTTTATTAAGTACGAACCACCGTGATAAGAGTGCATGGGCACGACCGCCGCTAAGCGATTTGGATTCGGATTTCCGAGAAGTGCACGACACCTGACGTTTGACCATGTCAATTGAGATCCAACAGCCTAGTCTAGCTCCGCAGATTGGCTCGCTCTTGTCGGGGCTGCGGCGGCGAATCCGCCAGTATGTTTGGGTCCAGGGCTTGGCGCTGGCGGTGGCTTGGCTGGGAACGGCGTTCTGGATCACGCTCGTTTTGGATTGGTGGATCGAGCCGCCGGCGCTAGCGCGGCAGATCATGATCGGCGGCGTGGCGGCGGTGCTCGTCTATTTGATCTATCGCTTCATCCTGCGACGGGCGTTCGTGCGGCTGGCCGACGGCAATCTGGCCGTGCTGCTCGAGCGGCGTTTCGACAAGTTCGGCGATAGCCTGCTCACGACGGTCGAGTTGGCGGAACAGCCAGGGCATTCGCTCGGCTTCAACCCGCGGATGCTTGCCCACACGCAAAGCGAAGCGATTCGCCATCTGCCGGAGGTGCGGCTGGCGGACATATTCCGCCGCGGCCCGCTCGTTCGCGCGCTCGTCGGGGCGGCGGCGGCCGTTGTTTCCGTGGCCGCCTTTGCGCTGCTGGCCTCGGGAGCGTTCAAGATCTGGGTGGATCGCGATCTATTGTTCTCCGACGTGCTCTGGCCGCGGCGAGTGCATTTGGCCGTCGACGGCTTTCCCGACAAGCGGCTCAAGATCGCCAAAGGTTCCGATGTGACGATCATCGCCAAAGCCGATACCCGTTACGAAGTGCCCGAGACCGCGCAGATCCGCTACCGCACGGAAGAGGGCAAGAGCCGCGAGAACATGAGTCGCCTCGGCGTGGCGGCGGCGGGAGACGAGTATCAGTTGTATTCGTTCGTCTTCCGCGGGATTCTTTCCTCGCGATCGTTCGACGTTGTCGGGGGCGACATGGCGCTGCGCGATTATCAGATCGACGTGGTCGACGTGCCCACGATCGAAATGACGCTCCGTTGCGTCTACCCCGAATACATGCACCGCGAGTCGCGCGATCTGCCGGTCACGGGGCTTGTGCAATTGCCGCAAGGAACCAAGATCACGGTCCAGGCTAAGGCCAACAAGGACCTCGTCGACGTGCCGGTCAGCTCGCTTGTGGCCGACAAGACGCAACCCGGACGCACGATCCATCTGGCCGATTCGCCCGATCGACGCCGCTTCACGTATCAGATCGAGCGCCTCGATGACGACGAAACCCTGCTCTTCACGCTGGTGGATACCGACGGGATTCGGACGAAGGACCCCGTGCGACTCAATTTGAACGCCATCCCCGACGAAGCCCCGCGTGTCGGCGTGCACCTCCGGGCGATCAGCACGTCGATCACTCCGCAGGCCCGCTTGCCGATCGAAGGCGAGATCACCGACGACTACGGAGTGTCGAAGCTGTGGTTCGAATACAAGCTGGATCAGGCCGATCCGGTCCGGGTCTCCTTCCGCACGAATCCGCACGGCCACGCGTCGCTCAAATTCGATCGGGCGGCCGACGAAGCGCTCGATTTCAAAGAGCAACCGCTGAAGATCGGTCAGCAGATGGTGCTTACGATGACGGCCCAGGACAATTGCACGCTCAAGCAGGGGCCGAATGTCGCGGCGAGCGAGCGCTATCTGCTTGCGATCGTAGCCCCGGAGCAACTGATGTCGATGCTCGAAGCCCGCGAGTTGACTCTCCGGCTGCGGCTCGAGCAGATCGCACAAGACCTCACGGCCACGCGCGACCAACTGGCGCAGCTCGATTTCGCTCCGCCGACGGGTTCCGCGCCGAGCGAAAAGCCGGTCGACAAAAACGGCGCCGACAAAAACAGCACCGCCAAAAAGGCCGCCGGCGACAAGCCGGTCGCCAAACCGCCAGCCGGCGCCGAGCCGGAAGATGGCCGCTCGTCCAAGTCGCCCGCCTCGGGCGCGGAACCGGGCGACACGAACGATCGAGCACCCAATCGCGGTCTCAATTCGGCCCCGGTTGTGATCGAGCAGACCTTGGCTAACAGCGAACGCGGGGCGAGCGAGACCGCCAGCCTCTCGACGGCGTTCGACGACATTCGCGACGAGATGACCAACAACCGAATCGAGACGCCCGAACTCGAATATCGGCTCAAAGACCAGATCGCCGATCCACTGCGGCGGATTGCGGAGACCATGTTCCCCGAACTGGACCGCCGCCTGAAAAAGCTGGAGGGGACGCTCGCCGACCCCGGGTTGAGCAAAACCCGCCACGAGGCGGCGCTCCAACAGGTTGACGCGATCTTAGTCGAAATGCGACAAGTGATGAACAAGATGCTGGAACTCGAATCGTTCAACGAGATCGTCGAGCATCTTCGCGACATCATCAAGGCCCAGGACGACCTGAACAAGCTGACACAGAAGCGGCAAAAGGAGAAAGCATTGAAGCTCAACGATTAACGCGAATCGCTCGGTCGCGAACTTTTCTCGGCGATTCGGCGACTAAATTGCGGTGAGGCCGGCCGAACCATTGAGATTGGGGTTGAATCAATTGGAAATGAACGGAAATGAACGGAAGTAATTGGCAGCATAACAGGGTTGGTATCTTGCATTCGCGTTCATTCCCGTTCATTTCCGGCTCTATCCTGCTTGGTTTTTGAGCATTACTTGCTTGTCAAAAAGGACTTACGATGAAGGTCAAGGCTAGGAATCGCTGGTCGCTAGCGGCGCTTGCCATCGCGACGTTCGTCGTTTCCGCGCCGGTCCTGTTGGCAGCCGAACCGGCCAAGGACGCCCCGGGCACCGCCGCTCCGGCCGCGAGCGATCCAGCAAAACCAGCGGCGAGCGTCCCGCTCGACAAGGAGCAAGACAAACTCGCCAAGCAGTATTCCGACCTTGAAAAGGCGATGAACCGCATGGCCGAGGTGGTCGGTGCGAATGATCCCAAGCAGGCCGCGTTGCTCCGGCAGGCCTTCGCTGAGAGTCGCCAGCGGTTGCTCGACGATCGCTTTGTCGAGTTGGTCAAACAGTTGAACAAAGACCAGCTCTACGTCGCCACCAAGGGGCAGGTGCAAGTCGAGCAGGATCTCGTCAAGCTGCTCGAGCTGCTCCAAAGCGGCGACCGCGCCAAGCAAGCAGAATCCGAAAAGGAGCAATACAAGAAGATCATCGCGCAGCTCGACAAGCTAATCAAGGAAGTCGAGGGCACGCACGGGCAGACGGAAGGCGAAGGCGACACCAAGGAACTCGCCCCGCGCCAAGGAAAAGAAGCCGACAAGGCAAAGCAACTGGCCGAGGACATCAAGAAGCTCGAACCCAAAGACACGTCCGCCTCGGACGAGAGCAAATCGGACGATAAGAGCAAGGGCGAAGGCAAGGGCAAAGGTCAGGGCAAGGGCGACGAAAAAAGTGACGGCAAGGGCGACGGCAAAGGCGACGGAAAGGGCGAAGGAAAGGGTGAAGGAAAGTCCGAGAAGAAGTCGGGCGACGGCAAGCAGCCCGGCGACAACAAGTCACCTGGCGACGGCAATAAGAATGCGTCAAAGCCCGACGATAAGGGACAGGGGAAAGGCGACGGAAAAGGCCAAGCCAAAGGTGACGGAAAAGGTGATGGTAAGTCGGACGGTAAAGGCGAGGGCAAAGGCGACGGCAAAGGTGAAGGTAAAGGAGAGGGTAAAGGAGAGGGTAAA
>DASZFO010000216.1 GCA_035939775.1 Pirellulales bacterium
AGAGGGGGACAGTCCCCTTTTGTTCCTCAACCATCGCGGCGAAGGTGCTCGCCACAAAAGGGGACAGTCCCCGGTGGTTTTCGGACAAGCACTCGCGCAACTGGTCTTCCAGCTCGCGCGGCGCGTCGGTCGCCTGGCGAACAATTCGCAGGACCCATGCGGCGCGCCTGCCTACCAGCGCCAAGAGCGCAGCGACCGCGAGAATCCAGAGCCCAAATAGCGCGCCGCGCCAGTGCAATGGCGTCGGCGGCGCGGCCGCAGCGATTGGCGCCGGCGCCATCGGCGGGCCGGAGGATTTCAAATCCGAAACCGCAGCCGTGTCGTGGGGCGCGGCGGAAGCGCCGGGCGGTTCTGTCCGTTCGGGTCGATCCGCAATCGCAGGTTCGCGATCAACCGCGGACGCAGACAAGCCTGCGTCGAGCGTCTGATCCAACGGCCGCGAATTCCCAACGTGGCCTGCCGGCAGCCAATAGGCGATGCTGGCGGGCGTGCGCAAATCGACCGGCAAGACCAGCTTGACCAGCACCATGAGCCAGACCGCATAACGCACCACCGCCCGCACGCGATGGCGCAACAGCAGCTCGAGCGCGAGCAGCACCAGCACCAAGATCGTTACTTGGACAAGCATGCCGCTGGCGAAATTCCAAAACGACTCGCCAAAGCGATTGAGGAACTCGACGCACGGGCTGAGAATCTCACTCATGGCGCTGCCCTTTGCGAAAATCGAGCAGTTTGCGGAGTTGTTTTAGTTCGTCGGCCGAAAGGCCTTCGTCTTCGACAAGGAATTGGATCATGGGCGTGAGCGCGCCGTTGAACGCTCGGCTGAGGAGCCGGCGGAGTTCGGCGCGCTTGGCTTCGGTGCGCGTGATGAGCGGGGCGAACATCTGCAAGTTGCGGATCGAGTGCGTGGCCAGCAGCCCCTTGGCGACCATCCGGTCCATCGTGGTCTTCACGGTGCTGTAGGCCCAACCGTGGTTATCGTGCAGGGCTTCCTGCACAGTCCCGGCCGCGCAGGGCTCATGTTCCCAGACCACCGCCATGATCGCCCATTCGACGTCGGTCAGCGGCTTTGGTTTGCCAGGAGGGCTTCGCTTTGATTTAGCATCTCGGGCCATGACTCGACTCCATTGAAAACTACAGACGCCGAATATATTCGACACATGTAGAATTGTCAAGGGGCGGTGGCCTGAGAACGCCTAACAAATCGGGCTGGGAGAAGGGGACAGTCCCCGTCTTGCTCCACCGACCATCGCCGCGACGGCGCCCGCGGACAGTCCCCGTCGGATTTGCTAGGCGTTCTAATTCATTTACTTGCCGCGATCGTGATCTCGCAGCGTGCACCGAGCTGCTCCCAAGTTACGCCCGCTGGCGGCGGGGCGTCGAGCGTGGCCTTGCCGTCGGCCAAAGTGTAGCCAAAGGGCTTGCCGGTCACCGGATCGACCGGCAGAGGCACTTCCTTGATCTCGTCGAGCGCCGCGGGAAGCATGCCGTCATGATCGGCTGCGTAGAACCGGAGGGCTTCGATCACTCGCAACAGCGCGATCCGCCGCTCGCTCCGAACGCTCGCCTTCCGCACATTCGCGATGGCTGGCAGAATCAAGCTGGCCAGCGGGACGAGTTCGCGCTGGCGAATGTCGTTTTTCAAATTCGCGTCGGATTGAGCCATTCCATCCTGGGCTTGCCAATACGGCACGTTGAACCACTTGAACATCTCGTCGCGGGCGACGTCATAAAGCAACACCGTGTGCAACAAGATCACTTGAGCCGCCGGCATTGCGTCGACCGCCTTTCGATCTCGCCCTGACGCGACCAGGTCGGCCTTGGCCGGATCAAAGCGCAGGATCGCGGCGCCGGCCATCGCGGCCGATATGGCGGCCCTTTTGGCCGGATCACCTTCAACTGCACCGGAGATCAGCTCGACTCGCCGCCCAAACGAGACTAGAAGTGCCGCCCATTCCTCGGGCGAATGCTGAGCGCGCTCGACTCCGCGCAATTCCGGAAAGGCAAGTACAGCATCGTCCTTCTCGAATTCGAAGGCCGGGCGAAGGTCGACGAGCGGACTTGGCAGCGCGGTGATGCTCCAATACAAGTTCGGGCAATTCGGCGACTGGATGAGTGTCAGCACTTGTTTATCCATGATGTTGGAAATGGCGACGCCTACCAATCCACTTATCAGGAAGGGACAATCTGCCGTGTGTCGCGCGAGCACGTAGCCAGTTTGCAGCGTTTCGGTCGCCTGAGCCAGGTGGCCTTCGGAAATCTGCATCCGCGCCTTAAGCGCCAAGAGCCGCGCGACGTTGCGCTGGGGGCCCACCTCGGGAAGCAGGATACCGAAGATGTCGTCGTCCTCGCGGATCGGCGGCTCCCAATCGCAGCGATCGCGATGGGCCGCCATCGTCACGATCTTCAAAATCGCCTGATGCGAGACGACGGCTTTCTCGACCTCCTCGCGCGGCATCTCGGCCGGGGGCAATTCCAGCCAGCGATCGATCTTGTCCCACAGCTCGTTCGGATCCTTCTTATCGACCAGCAGCACGGCCGCTTTGGCATAGAGCGTCGCCGCGTTGCCCGGATACTGATCGACGAACCGCGGCAAGAGCGGGAATTGCAGTGCCGCGGCGGGCGGTTTCGCCGGATGAAGCACGACCTTGACGACCTTTGGCTCGTCCGGCTTCGCGGCCGGAGGTGCGCCAGTTTCATCGGCGGCGAAAAGAATCATCGGTGAGAGACAAACACCAAAAGTCAGACAGAGGCCTCTGAACAAAACGGCACGATACTTATTCGCTATCTGAATCATGGAACGCTCTCTCCGGTTAAAGCCACTTGCTTTTTTATGTAGCCCAGGCGTTCACGCCTGGGACGTGCGGCACCAAAAAAACCACTCGCCCCTTCAGCGGCTGAAGCCGCGGACGAAAGCCCCGTGAACGGGGCTGAAAACTTTGCTGTTCTGAAGCGTGCCCCCGGCGTAAACGCCGGGGCTACCGAAAAGCGATCGGACGAGTCATGTTCCCAGGAACTCTTTCAGCAGCGTTCGATTGCGCACATCGCTCGGATTCGCGCCGTTGGCGGAAGGGGCCGGCACGTCGAGCGCATCGACGCCGCGCTGCAACACCTGCTCCCGCAACACAAGATAACCGGCGTCGGACGCCCCCGATCGCGATGCGATTTTCGGCTCAGGATCCTCGTTTTGCTGCGCGGCAAACGGTGACGTAGGTTGGTCTGCGCCCGCCGCGGGATGACTGACGTACACGATCCGCTCCTGCGGCTGGCGAAACGCGAGCAGCCCGCCCAATCCCAGCGCGATCAGCGCCATCGCGGCGGTCGCACAAGGCCAAAACGCGCGATGTAGCCGTGGAAATCGAGCGGGCGATGGAATCGTCGCGCCCGCGGCGCCGGCCAGATACATCAACCGATCGCGATCCACGCGACTGGCCGCCGGGACAAGCGCACCGAGCGCCGCCTCGAACGGCTTCAAGTCGGACGGGAATTCATTCGATCGATATTCGTCGTCAGGCAACATGGTCTCGCTCCGATTTCGTCAGTTTTTCGCGCAACTGTTTCAAGCCGGATTCGTATCGGCGATGGGCCGTGCTCGGCGACAGCCCCGTCACCACCGCGATCTGTTGAAAGGTCAATCCGCCCCAGAGGTGCGCCACGATCACTTCGCGTTCGTCGCTCGCCAATCCCTCCAACGCCGCGGTTGCGGCCGCGGCATCGAAGCCCGGTGGTTCCGCGGGAACGAACCACGAGCGGACGGTCTCGGCCGCGGCCGTCTCGTGCCGACGGCGCCGCTGTTCGGCACGCACGGCGGAAATTGCCCCGTTTCGAACCACGCGATACAGCCAGGTGACGACCTGATCGGGAACGCATCGCTGCCGCGCCAACTGGACAAACGCTTGCTGCACCACATCCTCAGGCGTCCGGCACCATTGGCGAGCGAAGAGTTCCAGCGCCGCCGCGTGGCGATCGAGCAGTTGCCCGAGCAACTCCGGCCCGACAGCGCCAGTCGGCCGATCCGCGGCGTTCGCCATGTCGTCGCTGTCGTACACAGAATAGAGACGCCGGTGGGGCGAGGTTATCTCACGAATTGGAGAGAATTAAGATCTGCTCCGAATCTCGCATGGTCGCCGACCTGTAACTTGCGCGCACTCCGGTTCGCAAGCGAACCGGCTAACGAACGATTTCCGGCATTCGGCCTTTGATTCCCGGATTCGTGGCGGACGCTGCCAGCGTCCGGACCGACGCTGGCAGCGTCGGCAACGATCCTCCGGCAGCTCACTTTCCGCCGGTCACGCCGGGAAGGTGCGCTACAATGTATCCCAGCACCGTCAGCACGACCGGGATGAGCGCGAGCAGGATGATCCACAGATAGCGCTTTCCGGGCTTCCATTCGGCGGGGGGACGGAGTCGGTCGGCCCGGCCGGTCACTTCAACCTTCTCGGGGGCATCCAGCTCGGCCTTCATTTCGGCCGCGGACTGGTAGCGGTTTTCCGGCCGCTGCTCGAGGGCATGGAGCACGATCTCCTCGACTTGCGGCGAGATTTCCGGGTTCAATTTCCGCGGCGCGATCGGATCGCCGATCAGCCGGGCGTTCATGATCGCCAACGGATTGGTGCCCTCGAATGGAGTCTGGCCGGTGATCATTTCGTACAGGATCGCCCCCAAGCTGTAGATATCGGTCCGCGCGTCGCCGCGCTTGCCCTTCACCTGCTCGGGGGCCATGTAGTCGGGCGTGCCCATCGCGGGAGAGAAGCCGGTGAACGTGATTCGCCGCATTCCGCCCGCCTTGGCGATGCCGAAGTCCATGATCCGGATCGTGCCGTCGTGGCAGACCATGATATTCTCGGGCTTGAGATCGCGGTGAACGATATTCTTATGGTGCATGTGCTCCAGCGCGTCGCTGAGATTCGACGCGATCTGGAGCGCCTCGTTGACCGGGATTTGCTTCACATTGTTGAGCACCTGCCGGAGCGTTTGCCCTTCGAGCAATTCCATCGCGATATACGGCCGGTGCTTCTCCTCGACCGGCAACACGTGCAAGATGCTCGGGTGGTTCAGCGTCTTGCCGATTTCCTCCTCGCGCTGGAATCGCGAAAAGAAGGCCGGATCGCTTTCGAAACGCATCAGCGGCACCTTCACCGCCACGGGAATGCCGTTCTTCAAGTCGCGGGCCTTGTAGATCGAGGCCATGCCGCTGCGGCTGATAAGGCTTTCGATTTGAAATCGGTTGTCGAGCACCTCACCGATTTCGACTTCGTTCGGCATCGTGACCTCATTCTCGTGATAGATCGGCTGGCCGCGGAAATAGCTGAGCGTGGTGACCTTTTCGACCCGCGCGATCTGGACGGATAGATTGTCGTCGGTGCCGCGGCGCTCCGCCAGTTGCACCAGCTCGCGGCAGGCCTGGTCGGGCGACATCCGGCCCACGATTTCGAGAATCTCCTGGTCCGTCACGCAAAAATGCACTCCGTCCGAGCATTGCACGAGAATATCGCCGCTGTTGACTTGCAGCGTGTGATAATCGACCTGGATCGTGATCTCGCGGCCGATGCTGCGCGTGAGCATACAGCGCAGGTCGCTATGGGCGGCATCCTTGGCGGAGATCAGGCCGAGCTTGACCTGCTGGGCGGCGAAGTTGTGGTCGGTCGTGATCTGCGTGATCTTGCCCCCTTGGATCAAGAAGGCCCGGCAGTCGCCGACGTGGCCGATGTTGATCTCGTTGTTGCGAAAGATGGCCACCGTGAGCGTCGTGGCCATGCGGCCCTGCTCGCGGTCGAACATGCTCCGGTCGTAAACGGCCGTATTCGCCTCGCTGAACATTTGCCAGAGGGCCTGCCGCGGCACGGTGCTCGGCTTGATCCCCTGGAACCGCCGCAGGGCCGTTTCAACCGCCAATCGGCTGGCCACTTCCCCTTCGCCATGCCCGCCGACCCCGTCGGCCAAGGCGGCGATTGCTCCGCGAGTGCGGTACTCCTGCTCGTCGGAGGGTTCCCAGAAGCCGACCCAGTCTTCATTGTTCCGGCGAACAGGACCGGTCGAGGAGAGTTGGGCGTACGTGACTTTCATTTTCTAACACAATCCTCTTACTTAGGCACGCTCTGCCCGGCCAGTAGGCAAAGCGGCTGCAAATCCGCCCGGCTGGCAACTTTACGGCGCGGCTGGACAAAAAAACTGCATATTGCAAGCCATTCATGGTTAAAGACTTGCGTTCTGCAAGATTCGTGTCCGCGGGACTCCATGATAGCGTTGGTATCGAGTTTGCGAAACGGGGCAGCAATCTGGTTTGCCCAAAGCGCGGCAGCGCTGAGGTTTTGACTGGAGCAACGTGCGCGGTTAGGCGGGCGAGAACGCCGCGCGCGGGCTCGAGCATGTGTCTCGACTCTATTTGCTCGCCCCGAGGGACGACGTCCGTCGTCCCGGACAGGAAGTTGGTGGTCGTTCATTCCCTGTTTCTTGAGGCCATGTAAAAGAGAGGTGTCACGTGTCGAGTGAAACTGAAAAAGGTTCTGGGCCCCAGATGAAGGCAACGTTGGGGCTGACGGGGCTAACGATGAACGCGATGGCGCTCATCGCCCCCGGGGCGTTCTTGTGGTTGACCTACGCCATGCAGAGCACGTATGGCGCGCCGATGGCCGGTTCGGCGATGTGGTTTGGGATTGTGGCCGCGCTTTTGCTTTGCTTCGCGACCGCCATCTCCTATGCGGAGTTGTCAAAGCTCTATCCAGGCGCTGGCTCTTCCTATTTCTTCGCGGAGCAGGCATTCCTCTCGAAGACCCATGCCTATAAGTTCGCGCGGATGTCCAAGTTCATCACGGGCTGGGCGAGCCATCTTTACTACTGGGTGTACCCTGGCGTGATGGTCGGCGTGACGGCGATCTTTGTCGGCTACATGATGGGGAATTTGATGCCCGAGAAGTTCAACGTGGCGTACAACAGCCCGACGTTGATGGTCGGCTTTTGCGTCATCTTTGCGTTCGGCGTCGCGTATATCGCTTATCGTGGCGTGGTCGGCTCAACCGGCGTCAATATCGCCATCAACATTATTCAGATTAGCGCCCTCATGATCTTCGCGGTGATTGCAATCGGTTACCGCTTGAGCCATGGCGACGGCAAGGAGGGCTGGACTCTCGACCCCGACGGAAATCCGATCAACGTCGTTTTAGCGACGTACAAAACGGACCAATTCGACGCGAACAACAATCCGGTGCAGAAGGACAAGGATGGGAATCCGGTCAAAGACAAAGATGGCAACATTCTCGACAAGGACAACAAGCCGGTCGCGAGCCCCTCGACTTTGCCGGTTGACAAAGCCGGCAAGGCGCTGGACATGAAGGACGGCAATCTGACGAAGGCCTCGATCGCGATGGCCGTCGCGGATCCCGGTGGCGCCCCGCAGAAGGACGCCGACGGAAACTGGATTGTTTCCATGAAAGACGGGAAGGAGGAGCCGTTTGTTCTGAAATACTCGGACCCCGTCGAGAAGGTGGCCGATGCGACCGATCCCAAGGCGACGAATGACACCCGGCAATATTTTGCCGACGCGAAGGATGTCGTTGTGCCGCACTCTGCCAACTACATGCTGATTCAAGCATGTATCGCGATTCTGATCCTCGTGGGGTTCGAATCCGTCACCTCCATGGGTGAGGAAGCCAAGAACGCGAAGCGCGACATCCCACGAGCCGTGCTGCTCTCGCTCGTGATCCAAGGCGCGATTTGCTACCTGTTCGAGTATTTCGCCGCCAATTTCTTTTTGAATCCTGGCTACAAGATGACGGCCGCTGCAGCCTCCAGCGCCCCGATCGGCGACATGATGAAGATGGTCGGTGCGTGGTTGTTCGGTAGCCCAACGGCCGGATTGTGGTTCATGAAAATCCAGGCCCTAACGGTGTTCCTCGCGCTCATCGGGACGACGCTGGCCTGCATTAATACAGGCGCCCGAGTGACCTACGCGATGGGCCGCGATGATGAGGTGCCTTCCCATTTCGGCATGTTGCACGGAAAGAACCTGACGCCGCATCGGGCGATTTGGACCCTGGCGACGATTTCGGTGGTGATTGGAATCTTCTCCGTTTCGATGTACCTCTGTTCTCCGACGGCCGCCGATCCATCGGCTGCGCTGACGGACGCCCAGAAAGCAAGCATCTGGTATCCCGCTTGGATGCTTCCAAGTGCCTCGATGGCGACGATACTGCCGAATAGCCTGCTGGTGGTTACGTTGATCAGCAATTTCGGCACGTTCATGCTATACATGCTCACGTGCATCGTCGCGATCGTGGCCTTCCGCGAACATCACAGCTTCAATACGTTCAAGCACACGTTTATTCCTGTGTTTGGACTGCTCGCAAACCTGGCATGCATGTTGTTCTATCTGGTTGGGCCCTTTACGGTCGCCGGCATGACATGGAAAGAGCCATATGCGGCCCTTGGAATCGCGGCGCTATGGGGCCTTTACGGCGCGTTCTACTTCGCCAGGTCTGGCAAGAAGAAGGGCAAGGGAGTCTATTCGACGCTTGAGCATAAGACCGCCGCCGTAGGCGCAGGATAACTTGCAATCCCCAGCGCTCGCCAGGGACGGCGGGCCATTTAACCTACTAATCGCGACCGCCTGGGCTGCGGGTGTGTCTTCGACCCCGGAAGGGAAGAAGTTCACGCCCGCAGCCTTTTGACGTTGATGGGTACGATAAAGGATTAATCCGAGCGTTCATGGTGGCGGGATCGTATTCGACCCCGGCCTAATTGTGCTTCTACGCCAACGGCGTTACGCCCTCTAGCCCAAGGGTAACCGCGAAGCGCGGCAACCCTGGGATAGAGGACGAAGCCCCTTTGGGGCTTGGCATCGCAGACCGTCCATGCCATACATGAACCGCAGCACTAGGGAAAACAACAAACTGACGTTATCCTCAAGCTAGCCCAAGTCCACCGTCCATTCACTTGACGCGAGGCGACTTCTCGTGATGCGGTTTCTCTTAATCCTGCTGCTCGGGGTGGCGCTTGTTCTTCATCTCGGCGGCGAGGTATTCTCGGTGCCGAAAGCTCAAGCCGCCGACAGCGCCAAATCCGATGCGACGGCCAATAATGCGATTCCCGCCGGGGCCGATTCCGCCACCACGGTCGCGCCGGTTTCGGAACGGGTCGCGATCAACGTGCTCTGGACGCTCGTCACCGCGTTTCTCGTGATCCTGATGCAGGCCGGGTTCGCGATGGTCGAAACCGGGTTGACGCGCTCCAAGAACGTAACCCACACGATGACCATGAACCTGATGGTCTACGCGCTCGGCGCGCTGGCCTACTTCGCGATCGGATTTGCACTGATGTTCGGTGGCTGCGGTGAAGCCGCAATGCTTGGCAACGGAGCACCGCTCTGCAAAGAAGTCGCCATCTCGCTCTTCGGCCATCCCATCGGCCTCTTCGGCTGGAAAGGTTTCTTCCTGTCCGGCGCCGCTGCGGACGTCGGCCTGCTTACGCTGTTCTTTTCGCAAGCCGTGCTGGCGAACGTCTCCGCGACGATCCCGACCGGGGCGCTGGCCGAGCGCTGGAAGTTCCGCGCGTTCGTGCATTGCGCGATCATCATGACGGCCATCGTTTATCCGATCTTCGGCAATTGGGTTTGGGGCGGGGGCTGGCTCTCGCAGCTTGGGACGAACTTCGGCCTGGGGCAAGGCTTCAAGGACTTCGCCGGCTCGTCCGTGATTCACATGACCGGCGGCGTCGCCGCTTTGGCCGGCTGCCACATCCTCGGCCCGCGGATCGGCAAATACAACCGCGACGGCTCGCTCAACGTGCTCCTGCCGCATAGCGTGCCGATGTATATGGCCGGCACATTGATCCTGGCCTTCGGCTGGTTTGGGCTTACGGCGGGCCGGGCCATGATCGGCAACGACCTGATCGTGGGCCGCGTGGCGACAAACACGATGCTCGCCTCGGCCGCGGGCGCGGTGGCCGCGATGATCTACATGGGGATTCTGTACAAGAAGCCCGATCCGAGCTTCATGTGCAACGGACTGCTCGCGGGTCTGGTCGCCATTTCCGCCCCGTGCGCGTATGTTTCGCCGCTGGCCGCCGTCGTGATCGGGCTGGTGGCGGGCGTGCTCGTCGTCTGGAGCGTGCTATTTCTCGAACGGGCCACTCGGCTCGACGACCCCGTCGGGGCGATCAGCATCCACGGCATCAACGGCGCCTGGGGCGTGCTGGCCGTTGGCTTGTTTGCCGACGGCAGCTACGGGCAAGTGAGCGGCCTGTTTTACGGCAACGGCTCGCAGCTCGCGGCTCAAGTCGTGGGCCTCCTGGCTAATCTGATTTGGGTGTTCGGCGCTTCGTATTTGTTCTTTAAGATTATCGGAGCGCACGTCGGCAATCGTGTCGGACCGACGACCGAGCTGCAAGGGCTCGACGTGCCCGAACTCGGCGTGGTCGGCTATTTCAACGAAGACCCGGCGGCGGCCAAGGGGAGCCTTACCCGACAGATTGCCGAGCCGCGCGCCGCTACCGCTCCGCCGCCGATGAGCGAGAATCGGTTCAGCATCGTGATCGAAGGGGCCGATGCCCCGTTGGTCAAGGCAGCCTGGAACGAACTCTGCCAGCCCAGCGACCGACCGAGCGATCCCGATTTTGTCGCCCTTTACCCGCTCATGACGCTGATCAAGGGCAACCGCTTCCGCTTTCGCGGCGGCAACGCCGAAGACGTCCGCAGCCGCCTCGAGCGCCTGCTCACCAATCGCCTCCCCGGCAAACAAGTCCGCGCGCGGGTAGAAATCTGAGACAAACCAAGGACAATACCATGAAAATGATCGTCGCCATTATTCGTCCGGAAAAGCTGGAAGACGTTCAAGCGGCCTTGAACGAGCGAGACGTGTATCTGATGACTGTCAGCGAAGTGCGCGGCTGCGGCCGGCAGCGCGGCTACTCCGAGATGTACCGCGGCACGGAATACAAAACCCGATTGCTCCCCAAGCTGAAGCTCGAGATCGCCGTGAACGACAGCTTCGTCGACGCCGCGATGGAAGCGATCGTCCATTCGGCCCGCGCCGGCACGACGGGGCAGGTTGGCGACGGCAAGATCTTCGTCTTTCCGCTGGAGGATTGCGTCCGCATCCGCACCGGCGAAGAGGGCATGGAAGCCATCGGCCCGTGAGGGGTTTTTCTGAAAAGCGGCGAACCGAGTGGCAACAGCACCAGGAGTATCTCTGATGAAAACCCGTACTGGAACGCTCGCGACAGTCCTCATCGCGGCCTGCGCCGTTATCGCTCGGGCCGACACGCCGACGTACCTTCGCCCCGCGGCCATCGATCCGCTCAAACTCCTTCCCGGGCCTCCCTCGGCCCATTCCGCGGAGGCGCGGGAGGAACTCGATCTGATGCTCATGATCCAAGAGAAGCGAACGCCAGCGGAGGTGGATCGCTGCGCGTCCGAGGTGAAACTGAAGGTCGAGGCCTTCAAGAGCGTGATGGGCCCGTGGTTCACTTCCAAGAATCTGCCGCGACTGGCCAAGTTATTCGCCGCGTTGGAAAAGGACTCGAAGCAGCTCAGCGATGCTGTGAAAGCTCACTACCGCCGCCCGCGCCCCGAGCATGAGGACGACCACATCCACGTTCCGATCGATGATGAAACGACATTCGCCTACCCCAGCGGCCATTCGACGCGCGGAACGCTTTACGCTCTGATCCTGGTCGAACTCGCGCCCGATCATCGCGACGCGCTACTCGACCGCGGCCGCGAAATCGGCTGGGACCGCGTGATTGCCGGCCTCCACCATCCCAGCGATATCTACGCGGGCCGAGTGCTCGGGCAGGCCATCGCCCAATCGCTGTTGGCCGATCCCAAGTTCCAACCGGAACTTGCCGCGATCAAGACCGAATTGCATGATGCCCAAGAGCGGGCCGCCGAACCCGCGGCGAGCCGATGAGCTTTGCGCCATGCTACTGCTCCTCTCAGCATGAGTGCCGGTATAATGAATCGACGGGATTCTCAAGACTCGACAACGTGCTGTCGCGAATCCGGTAGATAGGGCGGGTTATGATTCATATCAAGAATGTCTTGGTGCCGACCGATTTCAGCGAGCCTTCGGACGTGGCGCTGCGATATGGAAAGGCATTTGCCGAAAGCTTTCAGGCCGCGCTGCACTTGATCCACGTGTTGGACGAGAGCGCCTTGGTATATCCCTGGACTTCGCCCGACGGGACGCCGATCGCTTTGGGGGCCGCGCGGTCCGAGATGGAGAACATGGTCAAGGACCGGCTGAGCAAAATTTTGAGCGACGCGGAGCGCGAGAAATACTCGGCTCGCGTGTCAACGCTTTGCGGCAGCCCCTTCATGGAGATTGTCGCCTATGCGAAAGCGCAGAGCATCGACCTGATCGTGATGGGCACGCATGGCCGCGGCCCGATTGCTCACATGTTAATGGGGAGCGTGGCGGAGAAAGTGGTCCGCAAGGCGCCGTGCCCGGTGCTGACGGTGCGGCATCCGGAGCATGAGTTTATTGTGCCATAATGGAGCGACAGGGTGGGCGCAACGCTTGCACGGCGGATTCGCGCCGTATCGCATTTTTCGCGGAATTGAACTTTGCACGAGAGATTATAGAATTCAGTGGCCGCCCCGTTTGGCACGCGCAGCGCGGCGGCCGCAAATCGAGAGTTTTCTCTCGTACAGTTGAACCGCCTCCGACCGACCTGCGCCGGGTGGCATAATCGTGATGCTAAGCCGCCTTGTTTGCGCGAGCCACCAGGCGGAGCAAGATTTTGCTGACGCCACCTCGCTTTAGGCCCGAGGAGGCGGTTTGCTGTGTTTCCGAGACCCGAATCCCTGAACTCATGCAAGTAATCCGCTATCCGCATCCGACGCTGCGGCATGCCTCGAAGCCGCTGAAGCGGATTGACGACGAGTTGCACACGATCGTGCGGCGGATGTTCGAACTCATGTATGAGCACAAAGGGGTCGGGCTAGCCGCCAATCAGGTCGATCTCCCGTACCGGCTGTTCATCGTCAATCTGAAGGGCAAGTTGGGCGAAGGAGAGGAATTGGTCTTTATCAACCCCGTCCTCAGCCGGCCACGCGGCCTGGCCGAGTCGGAGGAAGGCTGCTTGAGCCTGCCGGAGTTGTATGCCCAGGTGAAGCGGGCGGAGAAGATCACGCTCGACGCCTTCAATCTCCAGGGGCAAACTGTCCATCTCGAACTCGACGGCCTCTTCGCGCGTGTCGTGCAGCATGAAACCGACCATATCGACGGCAAACTGTTCATCGACCGGCTGAGCACGACCGGTGAATTGGAAGTGCGCGAGGCGCTGCGGCGGTTCGAGGAGGATTTCGCCGCTCGACGAGAGCACGGCGATATCCCCGGCGACGCCGAGATCGCGGCGCGATTGGCCGAATTGGAGAAGCTGCGGGCGTAGTCTATGGCTTCTTCAGCGAACTCCGTGTCACTGCGATTGGTCATGATGGGGACGGGGCCCTTCGCGGCGCCGACATTCAAAGCGCTACTCGACTCCCCGCATCCGGTAGCGGCGCTCGTGACGCGACCGGATCGACCGATCCACGATCGTCACAAACGGAAACAGGCCGCGCCACTGAATCCGATGCGCGAGGGCGCTCGCCAGCGCGGCATCGAAGTCTTCGAGCCTCAGAGCATCAATGCGCCGGAGGCGCAAGAGAGGCTCGGGCATTGGGCCGCCGACTTGTTTGTCGTCTGCGATTATGGCCAGATTCTTTCCCGCGAGACGCTCGCGCTGGCGCGACTGGGAGGGATCAATCTTCACGCTTCGCTATTGCCCAAGTATCGTGGCGCGGCCCCGATCCAATGGGCCATTTTTCATGGCGAAACCGAAACCGGCGTCTCGGTGATTCACATGACGCCGCAGCTTGACGCCGGGCCGGTTCTGCTCCAGCCACGCCTGGCAATCGAACCCGATGAGACGGCGGCCCAACTCGAACCGCGGCTGGCCGCCCTCGGCCCGTCCGCAGTTCTCGGCGCGATCGACCGCCTGGCAGCCGGCGATACTTCGGGGATTTCTCAAGACCCGACGCTGGCCACGAAGGCCCCACGGCTCAAGAAGACCGATGGGCTGGTCGATTGGCGGCGATCGGCCGAGGAGATTCGCGATCAGGTTCGCGCCATGGAACCGTGGCCAAAGACTTACACGTTTTGGCGCCCACCTGCCGGCCAGCCCCTTCGGCTGATTCTCGAATCCGTTGCCGCGCGATCGGAAAGCCATTCGGCATCTCCCGGCACGGTCATTGCGGCCGATGCGAGCAATTTGCTCATCGGTTGCGGCGACGGGTCGCTGGCCATCGATCGGCTGCAACCGGCGGGCAAGCGGTCGATGTCGGCCTCCGAATTCTTACGCGGCCACCCGGTGCAGCCGGGGCATGACTTCGGCGATGAAGCGGCATAGCGAAGCAGGTCCCTATTCGCTTCGGCGACAGTTTGCGCTTTTTCCTTCGGTCCCGCCAAGTTAGAATCTGGGGCTGGCGGATTGGGGAACTACGCCTTAAGAATCCGGCTGGGAGAAGGGGACAGTCCCCGCCGGATTTGTGAGGCGTTCTAATGGAATGCGGAGGGTCGGGCCATGGCGGGCTGGGAACCGTTGGACATCGGCATCCTGTTGGTGGCGGCTTACATCGCCGTCGTGACCTTGGTTCGAATGATGGTCCGCCGCCGCGACAAGCTGCTCGATGACCTCAGCAAAGGCGCCAGCCAGAACCAGGGACGCAAGCGAAAGCCCGGCGACGAAACCAAAGCCGCATGACTCGTGGCCGACGCTGCCAGCGCCGGTGCGTGCGTTCGCGGACGTCCTCCGCCCCTGGCGATGTTGCGTCGCAAGCCTGCCAATTGTCAGGCAGGGATGTCAGACCTGCGAGTTTGATACACCGTGACAAAGTATCTCTACATCGAGACGGTCGGCTGCCAGATGAACATGCTCGATAGCGAGCTGGTGGTGGCCACTCTGCGCAAGCAGGGATACGAGCTGGTCGATACGCCGTCGCAAGCTGACACGATCTTGTTCAACACGTGCAGCGTCCGGCAGCATGCGGAGGACAAGATCTATAGCGCCCTGGGCCGGCTAAAGCATGCCAAGCAGCATCATCCGCACAAGATCATCGGCGTGCTGGGGTGCATGGCCCAGAAAGACCAACGGCTCGTGTTCGAGCGGGCGCCGTATGTCGATCTAGTGGTCGGGCCGGGGCAGTTGCACCAAATCCCGCGATTGTTGGAGGAGATTGCCGCCGGGAGCGGACCGCGGCTGGAAGTGAGCCTCGATCGCAAGGCCGGCAGCCGCGATGAGATCGAGCGGAGCTTCGAAAGCTACGATCCCGATCGCGATCCCCAGATGCGGCCGACGCCCTATCAGGCCTTTGTGCGGATTCAGATCGGCTGCGATAAGTTTTGCACTTACTGCATCGTGCCGAGCGTGCGCGGTCCCGAGCAGGGGCGGCATCCGGATCATATTCTGGCCGAGGCTCGCAAGCTGGCCGACGAAGGCTGCCGCGAAATCACGCTCTTGGGCCAAACGGTCAACAGCTATCGGCACCACGGCCGAGGGCGAACGACGCGGCTGGCCGATCTGCTCTATCGCCTGAATGAGATCGACGGGCTGGCGCGGCTCAAGTTCGTCACCAACTTTCCCAAGGACATGACCGACGATCTCTTGGCGGCCGTTCGCGATTTGCCGAAATGCTCCCCGTATCTGCACGTTCCAGCTCAAAGCGGGTCGAATGGGGTGCTGCGGCGGATGAAGCGCGGCTACACGGTCGAGGAGTATCGCGAAATGCTGGCTCGCATCCGCGCGACCGTTCCCGGCTCGGCGGTCACCAGCGATTTCATCGTCGGCTTCTGCGGCGAGACGGAGGACGATTTCCAGCAGACCGTCGATCTGGTGCGCGAATCGCGTTTCAAGAACAGCTTCATTTTCAAATACAGTCCGCGGCCAGGGACGAAGGGCCACGAACTCCTCGCCGACGACGTGCCGGAAAACGTAAAGCGGCGCCGCAACAACGAGCTGCTGGCAATTCAGAACGAGATCAGCGAGAACGACAACCAGCCATTTATCGGCCGCGAGGTGGAAGTTCTGGTTGAAGGGCCGAGCAAAGCAAGCCGAAAGCATTCGCACGATGGCGACCATGATTCGGGTCCGTTGCAACTCACCGGCCGGACCCACTGCGACCGGATCGTCGTGTTCGACGGCAATCCACGGCAGATCGGTCAGTTGTTGGCAGTAACTATCTACGACGCAAACGCCT
Organism: Pirellulales bacterium; assembly: GCA_035939775.1. Classification (NCBI taxonomy): domain Bacteria; kingdom Pseudomonadati; phylum Planctomycetota; class Planctomycetia; order Pirellulales; species Pirellulales bacterium. Next base: position 16,232 of record DASZFO010000216.1, read on the forward strand.
TCACGCTGTTTGGGAGCGTGGTTACACGGCACGTGGGGCCGGAATTGTTTGAAATCGGGGCTCGGGGCTGGGGACTCGGGGCTCGGAAATGCACAAGCGAACTTCAGGCGCCCAGATAGAATAAGTGATTCGATTCGATGCCGATGAGCGACCTTCTTCAGCGGCCCGCGGGGTCGTGCCTGAGCGAGTCCTGAGTCTCGAGCCCCTAGCCCCTATGGACCTCTCCGATCTGAATCGCTACCTCGATCATCCCGTCGAGGCCGCCGGCTGGCTCGCGAGTTGGCAGTTGGACGATATTCAGCGGGCGCACGGCAATCTCGTGCGGATGGCCCTTTCGGGGATCACGCTCGACCTGTTGGCCACGATCTGCGACCAGCTCGCGGAACAATTGCCGCGGCTGAGCGATCCAGACATGGCGCTCAACAATCTCGATCGGTTCGTGACGGCCGCCCGCAATCCGCTTTCACTCGCCTCGCTCTTCGAGCGCGACCGCGAGGCGCTGCCGATCCTGGTGCAGATTTTTTCGACAAGCCAGTATCTCAGCGATCTATTGATCACCGACTCCGAGAGCTACGATCTGCTGCGGATGACCGAAGGGCAGCCGGTCGGCCGCGAGACGTTGGTCAACGAATTGGCCAGCGAGGTGGCGGCGCTCAGCGATGAATCGGCCGTCCTGGCGGCGCTGCGACGATTCAAACGCCGCGAGACATTGCGGATCTGCTATGGCGACATCGTCCGCGGCCAGCGTCTCGACACGGTCGCCCGGCAGATTTCCCATCTGGCAGACGCGATTCTCGAAGCGGCGGTTGGTGTCGCGCGGCGGACTTTGGAGGCGAAGCGCGGCATCCCGCGAACTCCGTTGGGCGATCCGGCCCACTTCGTCGTGCTGGCGATGGGAAAGCTCGGCGGCGTCGAACTCAACTACTCGAGCGATATCGACCTGATCTTCCTCTACGACCAGGACGGCAGCACCGACGGACCGCGGCCGATGAACAATCGCGAGTTCTTCGACCGGCTGGCCCGCGATGTCGTTCGACTGCTCACCGAGGCGACGGAGCTGGGGATCACCTACCGGGTCGATTTGCGGCTACGGCCGGAAGGAGAGCGCGGCCCGGTCGTGATCAGCCTCGAAAGTGCGATGCACTACTACGACGTGCTCGGCCGCACCTGGGAACGGCAGGCCTTTGTCAAGGCTCGGCCGGTGGCGGGGAATCTCGATCTCGGGACAGGATTCCTGAAGCAGCTCGAGCCGTGGATTTATCGCCGCTATCTAAGCCGGGCCGACATCACCGGCATCAAGGCCCTCAAGCGGCGGATCGAGCAGCGCACGGCCCGCGAAGGGGCCGACTCGCACAACGTGAAGACCGGCCACGGCGGAATTCGCGACATCGAATTCGTGATTCAATTCTTACAGCTTCTCAACGGCGGCGACCTCCCGCAACTGCGCACCGGCAACACGCTCGAGGCGATCGTCCAGCTTGAAAACGTGGGCTGCCTCACGCACCAGGAACGGACGATCCTCGAGGAAAACTACGCGTTTCTCCGGAAGATCGAGCATCGCTTGCAGATCATGTTCGACTTGCAAACGCATCTTTTGCCGTGGGCGGCCGACGAGATGCGCCGCGTGTCGATCCGCATGGGCTACGGAGGCCGCGCGCAGCAAGACCCTTTGGAAGCTTTCACAACCGAGTATCGTCAGAAGACCGAATTGAATCGCAAGATTCTCGACCACTTGCTCCACGACGCGTTCGGCGACGATGACCATCCCGAGCCCGAGGTCGACCTCGTGCTCGATCCCGATCCGCCGGCGTCGCGAATCGCCGAGGTGCTCGGGCAGTACAAGTTTCGCAACATTTCCGAGGCGTATCAGAACTTGATGGCGCTGGCGCAAGAGAAGATCCGCTTTCTCTCGACGCGGCGCTGCCGGCATTTTCTGGCCGCGATCACCCCGCGGTTGCTGAAAGCGATCGCGGCGACGCCCGATCCGGATGCGGCGCTCGTGAACCTGAGCAAAGTGAGCGATTCGCTTGGCGGAAAGGGCTTGCTCTGGGAGCTGTTCAGCTTCAGTGAGCCGTCGCTGCGGTTGTACGTCGAGCTGTGTGCCGCTAGCCCGTTCCTTTCCGGCATCTTGACCAGCAATCCGGGGATGCTCGACGAGCTGATGGACAGCCTCGTGCTCGATAAGCTGCCGACGCTCGAGGTGCTGGAGTCAAATCTGGCCGAACTGACCCGGGCCGCGGAAGACCTCGATCCAATTCTGCACAGCTTCAAGAACGTGCAGCAGCTTCGCGTCGGAGTGCGCGATCTGCTCGGCAAGGAAGACATTCAGGCGACGACCGCCGCGCTCTCCGATATCGCGCTCGCCAGTCTGCGACGGATCACGGAGAACGAATACGCGAAGCTCGTCGCGAAGCTCGGCGAGCCGATGATCGCCGTCGACGAGGATATAGGGGGAGTTTCGCAGTTGGTCGTCGTGGCGATGGGAAAATTCGGCGGGCGCGAGATGAACTACCACAGCGACGTGGACCTCATCTTCCTCTACGAAGCCGAGGGAGCCACCTTTCACAACCGCCGCTCGCGCCGCAGCGGCGAGACGACGACGAATCAACACTTTTTCAGCGAGCTGGGACAGCGAATCATCAAGGTCGCCAACCAGCTTGGCCCGTACGGACGGCTGTACGAGATCGATCCGCGGCTCCGCCCGACCGGCCGGAGCGGGGCGCTGGCCACGTCGTTCGAGGAGTTCGGTCGATATTTTGAATCCGGGCAAGGGCAGCTTTGGGAGCGACAAGCGCTCTGCAAAGCCCGCCCGATCTATGGCTCGCCAAAGGCCTGCGGCAAAGCCGTGGCTGCAATCAACCACGCAGCCTTTGATCCGCCCTGGCACGCTGAGAATACGGCTGAGATCAACCGGATGCGGCTGCGGCTCCAAGAAACCGCCAAGCCGGCGAATCTAAAGCGCGGAATCGGCGGAATCGTCGACATCGAATTCCTCGTCCAGATGCTGCAGCTCAAGCACGGTCGCGACAACCCGCAAATCCGCGTTCCCGGCACATTCGAAGCCCTCGAAGCCTTGCACCAATCAAGCCTATTGAGCACCGATGACTTCAACTACCTCAACGAAAGCTACCGCACGACGCGCACGATCATCGGACGGCTGCAACTCATGAACACGACCGCCGGCCACGACTTGCCGACCGATCCGATTGAACTAGCCAAGCTCGCCCGCCTCCTGAACTACTCGGACCCCAACAAGCTGCTATCCGAATGTGAACGCTTCCGCCTGGAAAACCGCCGGCGGTTTGAGCGGATTTGTTAGGCGCTCTTCGGCTCGAACCGCTGTGATTCGTCAGGCTGGAGAACGAACTGAAACACAACCTCCACCGGCGTTCCTGTCGGCGCGACGGACGCTGGCGGCTCGCGCGCCGCGCCGGTTGCAAAACCGATGAGCCGCGGAAGTGAGAGTCCGAAGTAGGAAGCCTGCTCGGGCGGAAGGTGAGCGGCAACTCGAGCGAACAACTCCGCGGCCCGCCGGGCGTGCCTCCGAACTCCTTCGGGCCGCCCCTCGCGAACCTTGACGCCGGCGGCAGCCAACTTGATGAGCCCCTTGATGAAATTACCGATCGGACCGCTCCGTCCCGCCGCGTGCCAGATCCCTTCCCAGACCTCATGGTCCTCCCAGTAGTATCCGAAGTTAAAGAGGTCCAGTCCGTACAAATACGGGCGGCATTCGTACCAGCGGTTTGGGTCCGGCATGGAGCAAGGCGCCGGGACGGCGCCGAAGCTGTGCCCCGACGGATCGCGAATCGGGTGCGGAAATCTCCCGTTGACATAGCTGTATGGCGGCAGCGGCTCCTCGGGCACCAGCCGCCGCATCGCAATCCTTTCAGACTGACTGCCACCGGCTTCCATTCACTCAGTTTAGCCGCCAACACCGGGTCACCCAACCGGGATGCCGATGATGATTTCTCGGAAGGGGACGACTCACTGCCGCGGATTCGACAGAGACGAGGAATGTGGCCGACGCCGCCAGCGTCGGCGCGACTCGGCCTCCGCCTTGCCGCAACGGCGATCTGCGCGTACCTTGAGTGTGGCAAAGCCGGAGCCGTCGCAAACTCCGGCCGCCGCGCGCCTGTAGCTCAGGGGATAGAGCAGCGGTTTCCTAACGCAATATGGCCGATAATTGCTATCGCCTTGAATATGCGGAAAACCCTATATTTTACGGGGTATTTGGCGTTACGGCCGCGTCGTAACTTACCTGTACAAACGCTACAAAATCGCCGCTTGCGGTAGTACATACTACCGCTCCCCGCCGCGTAATAACCGCCAGCGAGGGGCAGTCACGGACAGCCCGGCGCGCCCCATAAGTGGAAAAACTACCCACCGACGGCAGATTGATCCGCTAAACATCCGAAGCGTTGAGCTTGCTGTAGATTTCCTCGCCGAGTTTGGTGAGCTTTTCTTGTATCTCAGGCCAGTGGTCGCGGTCTTTTCTCCCTTTGTCGAGAACAGGAAAACGGACATACGCCGATTCCGGCGTCTCGCGGGCTTCATACTTATATTTGGCTGCCGGGAAAAGTTTCATGGCCTTGTTTCTGCGTTCCTCCCTGCCATCCCCTTGGAACGCGATAGCAACTGAGCAAGCGTGGTTGCTGAGTTCAAGCGAGACGATTATGCCTCGAATATGTTTGGAAATCCACGCGTCGCCACTTAG